>NZ_SMJY01000119.1:0-19499 GCF_004348355.1 Micromonospora sp. KC721
CCCCGACCGGACCCCCAGCGTCCCCCGCCGGCGGGCGCCGGCGGGTGCGCGCGATGGCGGTCTGGGGCGTCGCTTTCGTGGTCGCCTGGCTGGCCATCGGCCTGCCCACCGACCCGGCGTACGCCTTCCTCTGGATCTGGGCGGGCACCATCGCCTGGAACTCGCACCGGCCGTGGCGCAGCCATCTGGCCTTCGCCCGGGACTGGGTTCCGGTGGTGCTGCTGCTCCTGGTCTACAACCTCTCCCGGGGGTTCGCCGACAACGATGCGGTCCCGCACGCGTATGAGCTGATCGTCGCCGACCGGGTGATGTTCGGCTGGGCCACCGGCGGGGAGGTGCCCACCGTCTGGTTGCAGGAGCACCTCTACCAGCCCGACGTGCGCTGGTGGGACGTGCTGGCGAGCTGGGTCTACTTCTCCCACTTCGTGGTGGCGCTGGCCGCCGCCGCGGTGCTGTGGCTGCGTAACCGCCGCCGCTGGGCGGCGTACATGCGGCGCTTCGGTTTCCTCTGCGCCGCCGGCCTGGTGACCTACTTCCTCTACCCGGCCGCGCCGCCGTGGTGGGCGGCGCAGAACGGGCTGCTCACCGAGGTCGCCCGGATCTCCACCCGGGGCTGGAAGGCGTTCGGCATGCACGGCGCGGGCAACCTGCTCAACGCCGGCCAGATCGCCGCCAACCCGGTGGCCGCGATGCCGTCGCTGCACACCGCGTGGGCACTGTTCGTGGTGCTGTTCTTCTTCCGCTCGGTCCGCCGGCGCTGGTGGCCGCTGCTGCTGGCGTACCCGCTGGCGATGACCTTCACCCTCGTCTACTCCGGCGAGCACTACGTGATCGACGTGCTGGTCGGTTGGGCGTACGTCGGGTTGACCTTCCTGGTGGTCGGTCTGGCCGAACGTTGGTGGGCGGCCCGCCGGTCCCGCCGCGAGCCGGCCGACGGGCCGGTCGCGGCGACGTCGCACGCCGTGTCACCGGCTCCCGCCGTGCCACCGGCCCCCGCCGGGCCACCCGATGTCGGCGAGCCGGCGGAGCCGGCCACCCGCTGAGCCGGCTGCCCACCGAACGCTCCGACTGTCGGACTCTCGGGTCGGTCACCTCGCCGCGAGAGCATCCGGGCCGGGCGCAAACCCGTGCCGCCGGGGCGCCGAAACCCGCCGGGCCGCCGGGCGGTTCAACGGACCTGCCGCGCCGCGTGCGCCCGCGCGGTCAGTTCCGCCGCCAGAGCCCACGCCTCGGCCAGGTCGCGGTCGTACGCCGCGGCGCCGCCACCGGACGCCGTGTCGGCGTGCACGGTGGCCAGCCGCAGCCGCCGCTGGGCCGGCCCCTGCACCACCCGCACGCTCTGGATCCGGGCGTACGGCACGATCGCCAGCTGCCGCGTCACCAGCCCGGAACGGACGGCGAAGACCCGCTCGCCCAGCCCGGCGCCGAGCACCCGGGCGCTCAGCGGGCGCAGCCAGCGGGCCCGGGCCGGCGGCGGCCTCAGCGGCAACGTGGTCAGCCGTACCCCGGGCAGCACCTCGTCCACGATCATTTCGGCGGTGCGCAGGTCACCGACGGGCAGCAGCCGGTCCGGCCGGTTGCGGTCGTCCGATTCGCCGGCCGCGTAGCCGGCGACCTCCAGGCGCAGCCGCAACCATCCCTTCCAGCGCCAGAGCAGCGGCCAGGTCACCCCCACCGTCTGCACCCGGTCCAACGGGACGGTCTGCACCCGGGTCTCCAGCAGTCCGTTGCGCACCCGCAGGCCGGCGTCCTCCCGGGCCAGCCGGAAGTCCCAGTCGTCGAGGACCCGGCGGACCGGTTGCAGCACGATGCCCGCCATCGCGGTCAACGTGCTGGCCACCGCGATGAACGACCAGGACCCCTCGGAGAGGAACTGTGCCACCACGAAGACCACGCCGAAGGGAAGCAGAAACGCCTGCGGGGTGAGCAGTTGGCTGACCAGCAGGTCGGCCTTGCGTACGGCGTGCAGCTCACGCCCGGTGACCTCCGGCACCGGCCCGGCCGCGGCGACCACCGGGGCGGGCGGCTGCCCCGGCGCGCGGCCGGCCGCGGCGAGCAACCGCTGGCGCAACGCCGCTGCCTCGGCGACCCCCAGGTACGCCAGCGGCGCCTCGGTCTTGCCGCCACCGATCACCTCCAGACGCAGCTCGGCCAAGCCGGTGAGCTGGGCGAGCAGGGGCCGGACAACCTCGACGGCCTGCAGCCGCTCCAGCGGGATGGCGCGGGTCCGCCGCCACAGCAACCCTTCGTGGATACGCAGCTCACGCCCGACGACGTGGTACCCGGTGTTCCACCAGCTGACCACCGAGAGCACGGTCGCGCCCAGGGCCAGTACCACCACCATCGCCACGAACCAACCGAAGCCCACCCGGGACAGCGTCGACCAGGACAGGCCGGCGATGACCACGATGAGGGACTTCGCGCCGTGCAGCACCGGGCTCAGCGGGTGCAGGCGCTGCCGCGGCTCCTCGGTCGGCAGACCGGCCGGCGGCGCACCTGCGACGTGCGGCGGGCTGGCGGCGTGCGGTGGCGCACCGGCGGCCTGCGGCGGGCTGGCGGCGTGCGGCGGCGCGCCGGCGGCCTGCGGCGGGCCCCACGGCCCGACCGGCTCGGGACGCGGCGGCCGGTCGCTCACAGCCCCTCCGCGCGGTCTTCGCCGAGTGCGGTGAGCCGGTCGCGCAGCCGGGCCGCCTCCGCCGGCCGCAGCCCGGGAACCCGGGCGTCGCTGGCCGCAGCGGCGGTGTGCAACTGCACCGTGGCCAGGCCGAAGGCGCGTTCCAACGGGCCGGCGCTGACATCGACGAACTGCATCCGCGCGTACGGCACGATGGACAGCCGGCGCACCAGCAGCCCGTGCCGGACCAACAGGTCGTGCTCCCGTTCGGCGTAACCCCAGGCATGCACGGCCCGGACGATCGTCACCGCCCGCCACAGCCCTGCCAGCAGCACCGCGCCGAGCGCCGCGCCGAGGAGCCAGTGGCCGCTGAACGCCCAGCCGACACCCAACCCGAGCAGCAGCACGGCCAGCACGATGGCCAGCCGGAGCAGCTCCACCCAGATCAGGTCACGGGAGATCGGCTGCCAGCGGACGGTGTCCGGCCAGGGTTCCAGGGCACTGACCGGTGGCTGCGCCGGCTCGGCGCCGGTCATCGGAGACGTCCGCTCTGCACGTTCACGGTCCGAGCGTATGCGATCCGGGCAGGGGCGTGACCTCCCGCAGGAAGCCGCGCGCGTCGAGGAAATCGCCCAGGGACGCCCGGTGTGCCGGGCAGGCCAACCAGGTCTTGCGGCGCTCGGGGTCGTGCAGTCGGGGATTGTTCCAGCGCAACGCCCAGGCGGCGGGAGCGCGGCACCCACGGGCCGAGCAGATCGGGGCCTCGTCGGCGGGGGTGGGTGTGGTCATCCGGTCGAGTCTAGGTCGCCGGTGCCGGAAGTGTGAGCGCCGGGCGGCCACGGGGGGAGCCGCCCGGCGACGGGGTGAATCGTACACGTGCAGGCCCCCTCCATGTCCACCCTCGTTCAGCGATTCATCCACCAACGACGGCGTGGCGAAAATCAGCTTCTCCCTCCGACGCCACTCAGCCGGGCATGCGAGTCTTGATACGCACCACGCCCGACGACCGACCATGCTGTGGAGGACCGGTGGCCCAGCCGACCACGCCCGACGACCCCCGACCCGACGCGGCGGCTCGCGCCACGCCCGCGCCGGTGAGCACTCCGGCGCAGGACGCCACCCTGCTGGAACGGGCGCTGTTCGAGATCAAACGGGTCATCGTCGGGCAGGACCGGATGGTCGAGCGGATGGTCGTCGCGCTGCTGGCGCGGGGGCACTGCCTGCTGGAGGGGGTGCCCGGGGTGGCCAAGACCCTCGCGGTGGAGACCCTCGCCAAGGTGGTCGGCGGCGACTTCGCCCGGGTGCAGTTCACCCCCGACCTGGTGCCCGCCGACATCATGGGCACCCGCATCTATCGGCAGTCCAGCGAGAAGTTCGACGTCGAGCTGGGTCCGGTCTTCGTCAACTTCCTGCTCGCCGACGAGATCAACCGAGCACCGGCGAAGGTGCAGTCGGCGCTGCTGGAGGTGATGAGCGAACGGCAGGTCTCCATCGGCGGCGAGACCCACCGGGTGCCGGACCCGTTCCTGGTGATGGCCACCCAGAACCCGATCGAACAGGAGGGCGTCTACCCGCTGCCGGAAGCGCAGCGGGACCGCTTCCTCATGAAGATCGTTGTCGGCTACCCGACCGACGCCGAGGAGCGGGAGATCGTCTACCGGATGGGGGTGAGTGCGCCGGAACCGGCCCAGGTCTTCACCACCGACGACCTGATCGCCCTGCAACGCAAGGCCGACCAGGTGTTCGTGCACAACGCCTTGGTCGACTACGCCGTCCGGCTGGTGCTGGCCACCCGCACCCCGGCCGAGCACGGTATGCCCGACGTCGCCCCGCTCATCCAGTACGGTGCCAGCCCGCGCGCCTCGCTCGGCCTGGTCCGGGCCACCCGGGCGCTGGCCCTGCTGCGCGGGCGGGACTACGCGCTGCCGCAGGACGTGCAGGACGTCGCCCCGGACATCCTGCGTCACCGGCTGGTGCTCAGCTACGACGCCCTTGCCGACGACGTGCCCGCCGACCACGTGGTGCACCGGGTCCTGTCCACCATCCCGCTGCCGTCGGTCGCGCCCCGGCAGCAGGCCACCCCGGCGCCACCGGTCAGCGCCGCACCCGGCGGCGGCTGGCCCGGGCAGCGGCCGTGACCTCACCCGTGCGCCCGGCGGCCGTCGGTGACCGTGACGAGGCCGTCCTCGCCCGGCTCCAGCTGCTGATCACCCGCAAGCTCGACGGCCTGCTCCAGGGCGACTACGCCGGACTGCTGCCCGGGCCGGGCAGCGAGGCGGGGGAGTCGCGGGAGTACCGGCCCGGCGACGACGTGCGCCGGATGGACTGGCCGGTCACCGCCCGCACCACGATGCCGCACGTGCGGCGTACGGTGGCCGACCGCGAGCTGGAGACCTGGCTGGCGGTGGACCTCTCGGCGAGTCTCGACTTCGGCACCGGACGGTGGCTCAAACGGGACCTGGTGGTGGCCGCGACCGCGGCGCTGGCCCACCTGACCGTCCGGGGCGGCAACCGGATCGGCGCGGTCATCGGCAGTGGCGGGCCGCCACCGGCGAAGGTCAGCCGATGGCGGCCCGCCACACCGCCACCGGCCGGGCCCGGGACGCTGACCCGGGTTCCGGCCCGCTCCGGTCGCCGGGAGGCGCAGGCCCTGCTGCGCGCGGTGGCGCACACCCCGGTACGCCCCGGCCGCAGCGACCTCGGCGCGCTGGTGGACATGCTGAACCGACCGCCACGCCGCCGGGGTCTGGTGGTGGTGATCTCGGATTTCCTCGCACCGCCGGAGCAGTGGGGCCGGCCGCTGCGTAAGCTGCGGGTCCGGCACGACGTGCTGGCGATCGAGGTGGTCGACCCACGTGAGCTGGAACTGCCCGACGTGGGGGTACTGCCGGTGGTCGACCCGGAGACCGGAGAGTTGCACGAGGTGCAGACGGCCGACGCCGGGCTGCGCCGCCGGTACGCCGAGGCGGCGGCCGCCCAGCGCCACGGCATCGCCGCGCAGGTGCGCGCGGCCGGCGCCGGGCACCTGCGCCTGCGTACCGACCGAGACTGGCTGCTGGACATGGTGCGATTCGTGGCCGCGCAGCGGCACGCCCGTACCCGGGGGACGACTCGATGATCCGTTTCATGCAACCGTGGTGGCTGCTGACCCTGCTGCCGGTGCTCGCCCTGGCGGCGGGCTACGCGTGGCGGCAGCGCCACCGTCGCGCCTACGCGATGCGGTTCACCAATGTGGCGCTGCTGCGGACCGTCGCACCGAAGGGTCTGGGCTGGCGGCGGCACGCGGCGGCCACCGCGTTCCTGCTCGCCCTGCTGGCGCTGGCCACCGGGATGGCCCGCCCGGCGGTGGACACCCGCGAGCCCCTTGAGCGGGCCACGGTGATGCTGGCCATCGACGTGTCGCTGTCCATGCAGGCCGACGACGTGGCGCCGAACCGGCTGGAGGCCGCCCAGGAGGCGGCCAAGCAGTTCGTCGGGGAGTTGCCGGCCAGCTACAACCTGGGCCTGGTCTCCTTTGCCAAGTCGGCGAACGTGCTGGTGCCACCCACCAAGGACCGGGACGCGGTGACCACCGCGATCGACGGGCTCACCCTGGCCGAGTCGACCGCCACCGGTGAGGCGGTCTTCACCTGTCTGGAGGCGATCCGCTCGGTGCCGGCCGACGGGGCGACCGACATCCCACCGGCCCGGATCGTGCTGCTCTCCGACGGCTACCGTACGGCGGGCCGGTCGGTGGAGGAGGCCGCCGCGGCGGCGCAGGCGGCGAACGTGCCGGTCTCGACCATCGCCTTCGGCACCGATGCGGGGCAGGTCGACATCAACGGTCAGCCGCAGCGGGTGCCGGTGGACCGGTTGGCGCTGGCGGAGCTCGCCGAGACCACCGACGGCTATTTCTACGAGGCCGCCTCGGTGTCCGAGCTGAAGCAGGTCTACCAGGACATGGGCAGTTCGATCGGGTTCCGCACCGAGCCGCGCGAGATCACCCAGTGGTACGCCGGGGTGGCGCTGCTGCTGGCGCTCTGCGCGGGCGGGCTCAGTCTGCTGTGGACCTCACGGATGCTGTGAGCCCGGCCGGCGGTGCGGTGAGCCGGGCGGCCGGCGCGCTCAGTGACCGCCGCCAGCGAGCACGAAGACGACGGCCACCCAGACGGCGGCGAGGGTGAATCCCAGCGGGGCGAGGTAACGGCTCATGCAACGGCTCCGGGTGGCGACTGGCGGTCCGGGTACGGGGGGACCGTGAGGGCTGATCAGGACGCGCACACGAAGTCGTGACCGGGCGGCTCCGCCGCAGGCGTCCCGGCGTACCGACGGCACGGGCCGCCGGCCCCGACAGCGGATCGGGGGCGGGACGGGGTGGCGGAGCGGAACTGGGTCAGCTCGACCGACTGAGTCGCGGCTCAGCGGGGCTGACGGTCGGCCCGGCCACGACTGGGAGGATCGCTATCTCGCATAGCGATCACCTCCTGAGGTCGGCGGGGCCCGGAACGCGGACCTCACGTCGGCCCGCAAACGCCGCTGATCGTACACCGCGCGGCAGACCGCCACACCTCGGGGCGTGGGTACGGCCGGCGTACCGGATCGGGTCGCAGGCCGGCCGGGTGCGGCCCCTCCACTGGGGACCGCACCCGGCCGCTGGGCGAGGGTCACATGGCGACCGGTGAGACGAAGCCGCTGGCCTTCGCCCCACGGGCCGACAAACTGCCGATCTTGCGCCAGGTGAAGCTGGTGACCTTGTCGCCGGCGTTACCCTCGACGGTCTTGACGTGCGTCACCCGGCCCCGGGAGTCCTTCTTGACCGCCACCACCACGCCGATGTGCGCGATGCTCTGCGGGTAGTTGCCGTAGACGACCGCGTCCCCCTTCTCCACCTGTCGCTTGCTGATCGGCCGCCACCGCTTGTTGGCTTTGCCCCACTTCTGCCAGTAGGTCGCGTAGTGACCCTGGTCGGTCGTGTTCCAGCCCTTCGTCGGGTGCTTCATCGCCGGCCGTCGGGTCGCCCCGCCCATGTACCAGGCCCAGTTGACGAAGACGCCACACCACTCGGCCGGCCGTACGATCGTCCTGTTGTACTGGTACGTCTTCGGGTAGTTGTTGACGCCGGTCTCCCGCTTCCCCACCTGCCCCATCGCGTGCCGCACGATCGAGGCCCGGATGCGGGCCGGGCTGGGCGGCGGTGCCGCGGTGACGGCGCCGGTGTCGATCGTGACGGCGACCGGCGTGGCCGGGGCCGTGGGCGGTGCTGCCGGCGCGGCGCTGACCGGGTTGCTGACGGCCATGCCGGCGACCAGCGTCAGGCCGGTGACCGCGAGCCAGGCTTTCCGTGCGATGTGCATGTTTCCTCCCGTTTCCGGCGGAGCGGCGTCGGCGCTTGCGCCGTTACCGTCACCGCATCTCCCTGAACGGAAGGCTGGGGGCAGGCCCTTGACGAAATCTGGGAGAAGACTGCAATCGGCTGCTCCGACCGGGTGCCGGGAGAGCGTCCACCGCGGACGCGGGTCACCGGCTCAGCCGGAACCCGGCCCTCCGCTCGGCGGTGCGGCGGGGTCGATGTGGAACACCTGCTCGGCGCCGCCGGTGCAGGTGCCCTGGACCACCTCGGCGCCGGCCGTCGTCGCGGCTGCCCGGGGCGCCAGGCAGAGCCGGCTGTGCGCCGGCCTGAGCTGGTACCCGAAGGCGGTGGGCGAGGTTCGCACCTCGAGCAGGAACGCCTGGTTGAGCAGTTCGGGTGGGCAGTCGCGCCACGGTTCGAGCATGTCGCGCGCGACACCTGCGTCGAGCACGGTCAGGCACCCTTTTCCGTGTACGGGATGGTGCCACTGGATCTTGACCAGCCCGCCGCCGAGCGGCAGCAGATAGGTGTGCGGTGGCTCGGTTGCGGCGCAGGGCGCCTGCACGGCGACCGGGGCCGGGTACCGGCCGGTGGACTCGCGACCCTCGGTGACGCACAGCCCGGGCGTACGGGCGGGGCGGAGCCGGACCCAACCACCGGTCGCGGCGAGGCCCGGTGGCTGGGGCGTCGAGGCGGACGGAACGTCCGGCGGGGCGCCGCTCGGCGCGGCGGACCGGGGCGACCGGGAGGCCGTCGACCCGTCCCGGTCGTGACTCAGCCACCACCCACCCCCGAGCGTGGCCAGCGCGAGCAGAGACACCCCGACGAGACCGACGAGCGATCGTGTGCGTCGGGTCGGCGTCGGGGAGAGGACCGCGACCTGGTGGCGATCGGCCGAAAGACCGGCCAGCCGGTCGGTGTCGGTGCCCGGGGCGGGCCTGCCCGGACCCGGGCCGGTTGGTGAGTGGGCCTGTTCGCCGTCCGCGGCGAGTCGGGCCCGGGCTCGCAGCCACTGCGGCACCTGGTCCTCCGCGCCGACGGCGCGGAGGAAGGCGGCCAGCAACTCGGCCCGTGGCAACGCGCCGCGGCCCAGCACGTCGGCGATGGTGCTGCGGGGCAGCACGTCCCCACGTTCGGCCGCGATCCGCTCCAACTGCCGGTACGTCCGGCCGGAACGCTGTCGCAGCTGGCGCAGCAGCCGGACGAACTCTGCCACGGTGCGTGCCGCCTCGGGATCCGGCTCCTTGACATCGAGACCCGTCACCAGCGGAACTCTATCGGATGATCGTCGTCCGTCGCTGTGGCGGCACAGCGACGGCAGCCCCGTCCCGGCGTCCGCCGGGCCGAACTCCTTGCAGTGTCCCTGACCTGCTCGGACACCTGTCCTGGCGTCCGAGGTTGTCCGGGACAGCCGCGGAGTGTGCCGGACGGGAACTCGGGCTGCCAGCCTGGTCGGTGCATCGCCGACGTGTCGTCGGTGACGCCGGATCCCGGTACGGACAAGGGTGGTGTGCGATGGTGGAGGTTCGTCTGCTGGGCGACGTCGGCGTGTGGTGGAAGGGCCAGTGGGTCGACACCGGACACACGCGCCAGCGGGCGGTGCTGGTCGCGCTCCTGGTCGATCCAAACCGGGTGGTCGCCGTGAACGAGCTCGTCGAGCGGGTCTGGGGCGACCGCCCGCCGCAGCGCGCCCGAGCGGTGCTGCAGGGATACCTGTCGCGGTTGCGGCGTGCGCTCGACCCGGTCGACCGGTTGCGGATCTGCCGGCGGCACGGTGGTTATCTCGTCGAGGCCGAGCCGTCGACGGTGGACGTGCACCGGTTCCGGGAGTTGGTGACGCGCGCCCGCCTCGCCGCCGACCGGCGGGCCGTGCGCCTGTACGAGCAGGCGCTGCGGTTGTGGCGGGGCGACGCCCTGGCCACCTTCGACACTGACTGGTGCCACACCGTGCGGGCGGGCCTGCACCAGGAGCGACTGGCGGCGCAGGCCGGCCACGCGGACGTGGCGCTGCGTCTCGGACGACACGGTTGGCTGGTGCCCGAACTGGACAGGCTGGTCGCCGCGCACCCGCTCGACGAGCGGCTGACCGGGCAGCTCATGGTGGCGCTGTTCCGCTCGGGGCGGCAGGCGGAGGCGCTGGCGCGTTACCGGATGACGAGCCGCCTGCTGGCCGAGGAGCTGGGTGTCGACCCAGGTGCCGGGTTGCGCGAGATCCATCGGGGTGTCCTGACCGGCGACTTGGACCTGCCCCAGGCTGCTCGTCGGCCGGACCGTCAGCGCCGGACACCGGTGTGGCGGGGGACCGTTTCGTGGCAGCCCGGGCGGGCATCGGCGGAGGGACCCCCGCCCCGGCGTTAGCGCCTACCGGCGGGTAACGCCTAGGCTCCGACCGACGCAGAGATCAGAGCAGAGGGAGGACCCGTGGCCCGTACCGTGCTGGTGACCGGCGGCAACCGGGGGATCGGCCTGGCCATCGCGCAGGCCTTCGCCAAGCAGGGCGACCGGGTCGCGGTGACCCACCGCAGCGACAGCGCGCCCGAGGGATTGTTCGGGGTGAAGTGCGACGTCACCGACGGCGCCTCCGTCGACGCCGCCTTCTCCACCGTCGAGGCCGAGCTGGGCCCGGTCGAGGTGCTGGTCGCCAACGCCGGCATCACCGACGACACGCTGCTGATGCGGATGTCCGAGGAGCAGTTCGCCAGCGTGCTGGACACCAACCTCACCGGCGCGTTCCGCTGCGCCAAGCGGGCCTCGACGAAGATGCTCCGGGCCCGCTGGGGGCGGATGATCTTCATCTCCTCGGTGGTCGGCCTCTACGGCGGCGTCGGTCAGGTCAACTACGCGGCGAGCAAGGCCGGCCTGGTCGGCGTGGCCCGCTCGATCACCCGGGAGCTGGGTGGCCGCAACATCACCGCGAACGTGGTCGCCCCCGGCTTCATCGACACCGACATGACCGCCAAGCTTCCCGAGGAGCGCCGCACCGAGTACCGCAAGGCCATCCCGGCCGGCCGGTTCGCCGAGCCGGACGAGGTCGCCGGCGTGGTCACCTGGCTGGCCTCGGACGCCGCCGGCTACATCTCCGGCGCGGTCATCCCGGTCGACGGCGGCCTCGGCATGGGCCACTAGAAGAAACGTACGGAGGAACCCTTCCCATGGCAGGACTGCTCGCCGGCAAACGGCTGCTGGTCACCGGCGTCATCACCGACGCCTCGATCGCCTTCTCGGTGGCGAGGCTCGCCCAGGAGAACGGCGCCCAGGTCGTGCTCACCGGCTACGGCCGACTCTCCCTGGTCGAGCGGATCGCCCGGCGGCTACCCGAGCCGGCCCCCGTGATCGAGCTGGACGTCACCAACGCCGAGCACCTGTCCGGCCTGGCCGGCAAGGTCCGCGAGCACGTCGACGGGCTCGACGGGGTGGTGCACTCGATCGGGTTCGCGCCGCAGAGCTGCCTGGGCGGCGGCTTCCTCGACGCCGGATGGGAGGACGTGTCCACCGCGCTGCACGTCTCCACGTACTCGTACAAGTCGCTGGCCATGGCGGCGCTGCCGCTGATGTCGCCGGGCGGCGCGGTGGTCGGGCTCACGTTCGACGCCAGCCAGGCCTGGCCGGTGTACGACTGGATGGGTGTGGCCAAGGCCGCCCTGGAGTCCACGTCGCGCTACCTGGCGCTGCACCTCGGCCAGCAGGGCATCCGCAGCAACCTGGTGGCCGCCGGGCCGCTGCGCACCATGGCCGCCAAGTCCATCCCCGGCTTCGAGCAGTTCGAGCAGGCATGGGCCACCCGGGCCCCGCTCGGGTGGGACCTGACCGACCAGGAGCCGACCGCCCGTGCCTGCCTGGCGCTGCTGTCGGACTGGTTCCCGGCCACCACCGGGGAGATCGTCCACGTCGACGGCGGCTACCACGCGGTCGGCGCCTGACCGGTGGCGCGCCGGCCGCCCTCCGGGGTGGCCGCCGGGCCGTCCCGGCCGTCGGGAGAGAATGGGCTCATGGCGTACGACGCGTTGGTGCTGGTCTCCTTCGGCGGCCCGGAACAGCCGGAGGACGTGCTGCCCTTCCTGCAGAACGTGACCCGAGGCCGGGGCGTGCCGCCGGAGCGGTTGGCCGAGGTCGTCGAACACTACCTGCACTTCGGCGGGGTCTCCCCGATCAACCAGCAGTGCCGGGAACTGCTCGCGGCGATCCGCGCCGACTTCGCCGCCCACGGCGTCGACCTGCCGGTGTACTGGGGCAACCGGAACTGGAATCCGATGCTCGCCGACACCGTGGCGCGGATGCGCGACGACGGGGTGAAGCGGGCGTTGGCGTTCGTCACCAGCGCGTACGGCGGCTACTCGTCCTGCCGTCAGTACCAGGAGGACATCGCCGCCGCCCGCGCCGCCGTCGGCCCGGATGCCCCGGTGATCGAGAAGCTGCGCCAGTTCTGGGACCATCCGGGCTTCGTGGAGCCGCACGCCGACGCGGTGCGGGCGGCCCTGGCGCAGCTCGACCCGGCTCAGCGGGACAGCACCCGGTTGGTCTTCACCGCCCACTCCATCCCCACCTCGGCGGCGGCCACCGCCGGCCCGACCGGCGGCCGGTACACCGAGCAGCTGGCGGAGACCGCCCGGTTGGTGCGCGCCGCCGCCGCGCCGGACCTGCCGTACGACCTGGTCTGGCAGAGCCGCTCCGGCCCGCCGCAGGTGCCGTGGCTGGAGCCGGACATCAACGACCACCTGGCCGCGCTCGCCTCCTCCGGCGTGACCGCCGTGGTGGTCAGCCCGATCGGGTTCGTCTCCGACCACCTGGAGGTGGTCTGGGACCTCGACACCGAGGCGCTGGAGACGGCCAAGCAGGTCGGCCTCGACTTCGTCCGGGCCGCCACCCCGGGCACCGACCCGCGGTTCGTGGCCATGGTGCGCGAGCTGGTCCTGGAGCGCGGCACGCCGGACGGGTCGGTGCCGCGCCGCCTCGGCGAGCTGCCGATGTGGGACACCTGCCCCACGCCGTGCTGCGTACCGGCCGCCCGCCGCCCGTGAGAACGACCAACCCCGACACCCCTGGGACGAGATGATGCAGAACCGCAAGCCGGTGGAGAGCTGGCTCACCGACATGGACGGCGTGCTGGTGCACGAGGGCCAGCCGGTGCCCGGCGCCCCGGAGTTCGTCAACCGGCTGCGCTCCTCCGGCAAGCCCTTCCTGGTGCTCACCAACAACTCCATCTACACCCCGCGCGACCTCCAGGCCCGACTGACCCGGATGGGCCTGGACGTGCCGGAATCCGCGATCTGGTCGTCCGCGCTGGCCACCGCCCAGTTCCTCGCCGACCAGCGGCCGGGTGGTACCGCGTACGTGATCGGGGAGGCCGGGCTGACCACGGCGCTGCACGCGGTCGGCTACGTGCTGACCGATTTCGCTCCGGACTACGTGGTGCTGGGGGAGACCCGGACGTACAGCTTCGAGGCGATCACCAAGGCGGTCCGGCTGATCAACGACGGGGCCCGGTTCATCTGCACCAACCCGGACGTCACCGGGCCCTCGGTGGAGGGCGCGCTGCCGGCTGCCGGCTCGGTGGCCGCGATGATCTCCAAGGCGACCGGGGTGGAGCCGTACTTTGTCGGCAAGCCGAACCCGATGATGATGCGCTCGGCGCTCAACACCATCGAGGCGCACTCGGAGACCACCGCGATGATCGGCGACCGGATGGACACCGACGTCCTCTGCGGCCTGGAGGCGGGGCTGGAGACGATCCTGGTGCTGACCGGGATCAGCACCCGGGCCGAGGCGGAGCGCTACCCGTACCGCCCCTCGCGCATCGTCAACTCGGTGGCCGACCTGATCGACGAGGTCTGAGCGGGGCCTGTCCGGCGGCCCTCAGGGGCGCAGCGGGGCGTTGCAGGCGGCGACCAGGGCCTGCCGGCAGGCGGTGGTCAGCGGTCGCAGTGCCGCGTCGCGTTGCTGGGCCTCGTAGGTGTTGACCGCGCCGCCCGGTGCGCTCTCCCCGGCGAGGGCGAGCACCCGGTCGAGCACGGCGGCCCGGGCGAAGAGCCGCCGGGCACGCGGGTCGAAGCCGGGTGGCAGGTCGGTGGCCCCGTCCGGGCGCCGCAGCGCGGCGAGGGCCCCGGCCAGCTCCGGCCGCCACTGGGCCACGTCGAGCCGGGTCAGCGCGGCGGTGGACTCGGCGAGGGCGCTGGCCAGTTCGGCCTCGGCCTCCGCCGCGCCGGGGGTGGCGAGCGACGCCGTCGGCGCGTCCGCGGGCAGCGGGTAGACCCGCCACAGCACCGTCTCCCAGGTCATCCCCGACCCGGAGGTGTGTGTGCGGACCTCGGGGATCAACCCCAGCGGCCCGGCGACCACCGCCTCGCCGGTCAGCAGCGCGGCCCCGGCGAAGTCGCCTGGGCCGGGCAGGCCGCGTGGGTCGCCCGGGGCGGGCAGCACCAGCCGGATCTCGTCCGGGGAGAGCTTGGCCAGAGTGGGCAGGGCCTCCCGCAGGGGCACGTCGGTCCAGGTGCCGGGGGCGTCGGCGACCATGTGCTCCTCGTCGCCGGCGACCTCCTCGGCGACCTCGTCGAAGGGCACCAGCCCGGCACGCCACGCGCGTACCCAGGCAACGAACCGGCTCGACCGGCGCGGCGCCAGGGTGGCCGCGCCCGCTGCGGGGAGGGACATGCGGAAAGGGTACGTGCTTCGCGCCGCCCGTGTCTCGACTGCCGCACGCCCCGAGTGCCCTGACCCCAACTGCCCCTTTCGATTCCGGTTGCCCGATAAACCGGGTGCCGTGGAGCGTCCGGGGTGCCCCGGCCGGACGGGACGGCGCGTCGACGGGCGGCACGCCGTCCGTCCGGTTAGCGTGATCGACATGTCGGGGCGATACGACGGGGACGTGCTGGCGGGCAACTGGCGACGGCGAACGGCGGTGCCCGAGGTGGACGCCGAGCCGGACCTCGTGGTCGAGGATGCCGAATCCGGTTTCTGCGGGGCGGTGGTCGGTTTCGAGTCCGGCGCGGTGACGCTGGAGGACCGGCACGGTCGGCGACGGCACTTCCCGCTGCTGCCCGCCGCCTTCCTGCTCGACGGTCGACCGGTGACCCTGCGCCGGCCGGCGCCGGCCCCGGCGCCGGCCGTACGCCAGCGGACCGCCTCCGGGTCGGTGGCGGTGGACAACGTGCGGGCCCGGGTGGCCCGGGCCAGCCGGATCTGGGTCGAGGGCGTGCACGACGCCGCCCTGGTCGAGCGGATCTGGGGGGACGACCTGCGCATCGAGGGGGTGGTGGTCGAACCGCTGGACGGCATCGACGCGCTCGACGCGCAGGTGCGAGCCTTCGCCCCCGGACCCGGGCGTCGGCTCGGGGTGCTGGTCGACCACCTCGTGCCCGGCTCCAAGGAGAGTCGGCTGGTGGCGCGGGTGACCTCCCCGTACGTGCTGGTCACCGGTCACCCGTACGTCGACGTGTGGCAGGCGGTGAGGCCGCAGGCGGTCGGCATCCGGCAGTGGCCGGTGGTGCCGCCGGGGCGGCCGTGGAAGGAGGGCGTCTGCGCGGCGCTCGGGGTGGCCGAGCCGGCCGAGATGTGGCGGCGCATCCTGTCCCGGGTGGACAGTTTCGCCGACGTGGAGACCCCGCTGATCAACGCGATGGAGCGTCTGATCGATTTCGTCACCGAGCCGGCCTGAACCGGCCTGCCCGCCCGCCGGTCAGGGCTCCTGGTCGGGGCTGCGGGTGAGGACGAAGGTGGCGATGTCCAGGGCGACGACGCTGCCGTGCTCGTCCCGGAGCACGGTGAGGATCTCGCCGTCCTGCGTGCCGGAGCGGCCCCGCCAGCGGTCCGGCCCCTCCGGGGTGAATCGGAGGTTCAGCTCACCGGGCCGTCCGGCTCGCAGCTCGCCCGACTCGTCGGCGCGGACCTCGAACTCCGTCCCCATCCACCACCAGCGCCCGGTCAGCTCGGCCAGCCGCGGCGGGGGCGGCGCGGCGGCCGGCTGCCACGGGGTGACCGCGGCGGGCTCGGTGTCGAGGACCAGGGTGAGCAGGCGGCGGGCCAGGCTGCCGATCCAGAACGTGTACGAGTTGGCGAGGGCCACCACGGCGGTCCGGGTCGGTCGGTGTACCGCCAGCGCGGCGACGTAGCCGGGCATCGACCCGCCGTGGCCCACGTACACCCGGTCGCCGCAGCGGTAGGACTCCAGCCCGAGGCCGTGCCCGTGGGTCCACGACTCCAGGTCGCTGATCACCACCGGGGCGCACATCTCGGTCAACGTCTCGGCGGCGAGCACCTGCGGGACCGGGTCGGCCAGGAACGCGGCCCAGCGGCCCAGGTCCTCGATGGTGGACCAGAGTTGCCCGGCCGGGGCCATCGCCCCGGTGTCGGTACGCGGCTCCTCCCGCAGCGTGTCGTGCCACGGGTGCACCACGTAGCCGCGGGCGTACGGCTCGGTGGCGTGGTACGTGGTGCGGTTCAGGCCCAGCGGGGTCAGGACGCGTTCGCGCAGCAGGTCGATCCACGGTGTGCCGGTGATTCCCTCCAGCACCCCGCCCAGCAGGCCGTACGCCAGGTTGGAGTAGTGGTAACCCCGCAGCGGCGGATAGGCGATCTTGTCCGGGGTGAGCCCGGCGACCAGCGTGGCCAGGTCGCTGCCCTCCGTCCGCTCCCACCACCGTCCGTCCGGCTCGCGTTGCAAGCCGCTGGCGTGGCTGAGGAGCTGGCGCAGGGTGCGGTCGCCGAGCGGCGTGTCGGGCAGGTGCGCCGCCAGGGGGTCGTCGAGGGCCAACCGGCCGGCGTCGCGCTGCTGCATGACCAGCGTGGCGGTCATCGTCTTGCTGATCGAGCCGAGCCGGTACTGCACGTCGACCCCCGGGCAGGGGTGCGCTCCGGCAGCGGCGAGATGGGCGAGCGTGCCGTCGCGGACCACCCCGAGCACCAGGGACGGGACACGGTCGGTCGACTGGGCCTCCGCGACGAGGGCGTCGACCTGGCGAAGGGTCTCGGGCGACAGGGTCACGGCGGCTCCCTCGGTCGGTATCGCTGCCCGCTGAAGCTTACTGATCATGCTGCCTCGTGGGGACGTGCGTCGGCGTGTCACGATCGGGGGGTGGACGCCGTGGTGTGGATCGTGCTGGGAGTGATACTGGGCGTCGCCGAGATCTTCACGACGACGCTGTTTTTGATCATGTTTGCGGCCGGCGCCTTCGCCGCTGCGGGCGCCGCTGCGCTGGGTGCGCCGGTGCCGATCCAGGCGCTGGTCTTCGCCGTGGTGTCGGCGCTGTCGGTGGCGGTGGTGCGGCCGGTCATCCGACGCCACGCACGCAGCGCCCTGGAGACCGGCGAGCAGTCGTTCGGGGTGGAGGCACTGGAGGGTGCCGCCGCGCTGGTGCTGGAGCGGGTCGACACCGACCGCGGGCTGGTCAAGATCGACGGCGAGGTGTGGAGCGCGCGCTCGTACGACGCGACGCAGTCTTTCGAACCCGGTGAGCGGGTGCAGGTGATCAAGATCCGGGGTGCCACCGCCCTGGTATGGCAGGACGACATTTCCACCCCCGGTGAACTGCCGGAAGCGAAAAGGTGAGCATATGGAATTCGCAGCGGTCCTTCTGATCGCCGTCGCGGTGATCATGGTGGTGACCCTGGTCAAGGCGGTGCGCATCGTTCCGCAGCAGCGGCAGGACGTGGTCGAGCGCCTCGGCAAGTACAAGCGGACGTTGAACCCGGGACTGAACCTGCTGGTCCCGTTCATCGACGCGGTCCGCACCAAGGTGGACATGCGCGAGCAGGTGGTCAGCTTCCCGCCGCAGCCGGTGATCACCTCGGACAACCTGGTCGTCTCCATCGACACCGTCCTCTACTACAAGGTCGTTGACGCGGTGCGGGCGACCTACGAGATCGCCAACTTCATCCAGGCGATCGAGCAGCTCACCGTGACGACGCTGCGTAACGTGATCGGCTCGCTGGACCTGGAACGGGCGCTGACCAGCCGCGAGGAGATCAACCGGCACCTCTCCGGCGTGCTGGACGAGACCACCGGCCGGTGGGGCATCAAGGTGACCCGGGTGGAGATCAAGGCGATCGAGCCGCCGCCGAGCATCCGCGACTCGATGGAGAAGCAGATGCGCGCCGAGCGGGACCGTCGCGCGGCCATCCTGACCGCCGAAGGGCACAAGCAGTCGCAGATCCTCAGCGCCGAGGGCGAGAAGCAGGCCGCGGTGCTGCGCGCCGACGGTGACCGGCAGGCCCGGATTCTCCAGGCCGAAGGGCAGGCCAAGGCGATCCGGACGGTCTTCGACGCGATTCACCAGGCCAACCCGAGTCAGAAGGTGCTCGCCTACCAGTACCTCCAGGCGCTACCGCAGATCGCCAACGGTTCGGCCAACAAGGTCTGGATCGTCCCGGCCGAGCTGACCAAGGCCCTGGAGGGGATGGGCGGCGCGCTGGGCGGGCTGAGCCGGATGGTCGGTGACGAGCCGTCGCCGGAAGCCTCCGACACCGCCAGTGAGGTCGAAAGGGAAGCCGCCGAGGCGGCCCGGGCCGCGGCCAACGCCGCCCAGGAGATCCACAACGAGGTGCGCGTCGCCGAGGCGCAGGCCACCGGCGGCAAGACCCCGCAGGGGCTACCGGCCCCGGAGCCGGTCTCCCCGGACAGCCTGCTGGGCGATCAGCCGGGTCAGCGCGAGCGGAGCTGACCGAGGTCGTCGGCAAATACGAAAAATGCTCATCCGGTGCCCCGGCGCCTGCCACGATCGGTCCTGAGGACGGTGGTGGCGAGGCGCCGGGGCACCGGTGCGTCCACCGCCGCTCGCCCACGATCGAGCGAGGTGACGCATGCAGAACCCGGCGAAGCGGCTGTTCCCATCCACTCCCGTGACCGGCGCGCACGACCCGACCGCCCCGCTGGGCACCCGGCGCACCGGCGGGGGCTTCGCGGTGCTGCCCTTCGTCGGTGACCCCGCCCCCGCCGCCCCGGCCACCGACGCCAGCTGGGCCTGGTCGCTGCGCCGGTTCGCGCGTGCCGCGGTGTGGCTCCTGCCGGCGTACGCGGTCCTCTACGGCGTGGTGGCGATGGCCAGCGACGGCGGCGTGGGCAACGACCCGTACCCGGCCGACGGTCGGCCGCTGTACCTGCTGGGCTGGGTGGCCGCCGTCTGGCTGGGCCTGCTCGCGCTGCTCGCGCTGACCGGACTGCTCGCCGCCACCCGGGTCCGGCGGATCGCCGTGGCCGGTCTGCTGGTCAGCATCGCCGGCACGGTGCTGATGCTGCCGTTCGCCGGGTTCGAGGAGCAGACGCCCGTCTTCGGCACCACCGCCCGGATGCTGGTGCTGGTCGGGGCCACCTGCTACAGCGTCGGCTGGCTGCTCACCGGCTGGTCGGTCGCCCGCTCCGGGACGTTCGCCATCGGCGACGGGACGATGCTCATCATCGCCGCCCCGCTGCTCGGTCTCGGTGGGGCGCTGGTCGGCAGCCTGCAGACCTTCGGCGCGATCTTCGTACTGATCGCCGGCATCGGCATCGGCTACCGTTCCGGCCGGTTGGTCCCCGCCACCATCGCCCGCGACGCCGCCGCCGCCAGCGTCGCCACCCCCGTGGTG
>NZ_SMJY01000011.1:0-57827 GCF_004348355.1 Micromonospora sp. KC721
GTGCCGGCACCTATCGGGGTGCCGGCACCGCCCGCTTCTCAGCTGATCGTGGCCAGCAGGCGCGGCAGCCCGCTCGCATGCGCGTCAGGCGTCGGCGCAGATCCCGCAGTGCTCCTGCTCGCCGTTCACCGACGTGCAGCGCTGCTGATCCTCGTTGCGTTCGGTGTGCTCGGCCACCGCGCGCTGGATGGCATCGTATCCGTCGTTGCCGGTCTGAAAGCCGCCGGTGGCTCGGGTGCCGCGGCCGCCAGGGTTGTCCTCTCGGGGAGGGCAGATCGCTGGGACTCGACGCGCGGCACCCCGGCCGATCGGGCGACTCAGTTCCGCAGGCTCCATCTCTGGTTGCCCTGTCCGTTGCAGGACCAGAGGATGATCCTCGTGCCGTTGGCGGTTCCCGCACCGTTCGCGTCCAGGCACAGCCTCGACTGCACTCCGCTGATACTGCCGTCGGCGTTGACGTTCCACTGCTGGTTCGCGCCGCCGTGACAATCCCAGATGATCACCGCCGTGCCGTTGCTGGTGCCGCCGCCGTTGGCGTCCAGGCACTTGTTGCCGTAGACGGTCAACTGCCTGCCGGCGGTGTACGTCCAGCGCTGCTGGACACCGGTGCCGCAGTCGAACAACTGGATCTGGGTGCCGTTGGTGGTGCTGGCGTTGGGCACGTCCAGGCAGCGGCCGGACTGTGCGCCGACGATCTGCTGGCCTTCGCCCGGCGGAGCTGTCGGTGTGGGAGTGGGCGTCGGCGAAGGACCGCCCGAGGGAGGCAGGATGGTGATGGTGAACGTCTCATCCGCGTTGCGGTGCGGCAGGTTCACGGTCAGAGCGTTGTTGGACAGCGTCATCACCGAGTCCTGCACGGTGACCGGTCCCGGTACCGCGCCGCCAGCGTCGTACGGTATCCGGCTGACCAGCACCCGCACCTGGTTGTTGGCGACGATCCCGTCTGTCGCGTCCAGCCGTTGCAGGTTCACCGAGATGTTTCCCGTCGTTCTGCCACCACCGATGAGGACCTTCGCGACGCCGGTGTCCTTGGTGGCGAACGCGTCGTAGTTCGAACTGGGGGTCACCGACACGATCTGCCCCGTTTGCGACGCGTAGAAGTTGTAGACCCACCATTCACCCTTGGGCTGGTACTGGCCGGAGACGCGGGTCAGCAGGTTGGCCATGTCGTTGTGCAGGTTTCCCCCGCCGGCCCAGTTGGCCCGCAAGCCGTCCGCGCCGGCGCGTTCCAGGCGGGCGATGTACCAGGCGCCGTCACCCGGGTTCTGCTCGTTGGACGCGCCGTACTCGTTGATCTGGTACGGGCGCGGGTGCGCGATGCCCCGCGAGTTGAGCGTGTTGTTCGCGGTCGCCACGTTCGACACCGGGTCGCCGGGCAGGGAGTGCCAGCTGACGATGTCCGGTACCACGTTGTTGGCCTTGACATAGTCCAGGTACTGCGTCCACCAGCCGGAGTTCGAGGGGACGCAGGCGCAGCTCGGTCCGACGATCAGGTGGTCGGGGAAGGCCGACCGGATGCGCTGGTACGCACGTCGCCACATTTCGAAGTACTGCGCCTGTGGACGGTTCCAGAACAGGGTGATGTTCGGTTCGTTCCAGATGTCCCACTGCACCGGCGCGCCGGTGGCCCGTACGTCGTTGATGAGCCGGGTCAGGAACGCGTCGTAGTCGCTCCAGTTGCCGTTGTCGCCCGGGAATCGGGAGATGGGGTATCCGTCGGCGCCCCACAGGTCGTGCACGAGCAGCACGAACTCACCGTCCAGCGACCGGGTGCGCAGCAACTGGGCCCGGGTGGAGTTCCACCGCCGGTCGTAGCGGCCGGACACCCAGCCTCCCGGGCTGTCCAGTTGTGCGCCGCCGGCCCGCATGTACCGGAACTTCACGTCCCGGTAGAAGTTGTCCGGCGGGCCGGAGGCGTTCTCGGTCATGCCATAGATCCAGCCAGAGGCCCGGTAGGTCGGAGCACCGGACGACGCCGAGAAGTTGACGGCGAGGGACTCGTCCGCCGCCTGCGCGGCCGACGAGAGGGCAATGGTGGCGGCGGTGAGTGAGGCGGCGACGAGCGCCATGGCTGTGAGGTGGACGGTGAGACGTCGACCGCGTCCGCCGGGATGGGGCTTCATTGGCGACTCCTAGGACTCGGGGGATGGGCGGAGGTGTGACGAATGGACCTGGTCCGCACACTCGTTTCGGGAACCCGAACACGCCGACCTGCCGGCTCGGGGGCCGGTGCCTGCGCACAGTGAGACCGGTGCGGGCAACCGGGACCGCTGGTCGCCGCCGACCTCGTACCAGAACGCGCGGGGCGACGCGTCGGTCCGGTGGACGGTCTCACCGACGCTCATGTCGTACTCCTCACGAGTCGATTCGACCGCTGCGTACGCAGCTGGCAGCCCTCGGCGAGCCGCGCCGAGGCGTCACGGTCGAAACGATTCGACAAGACCCTAGGCCGCTCAGTGACGTATGTCAATGTCACTGCTGACGTTGGGTTGGGTGTCAGTGCCATGGCGGAAGTGGCTGTGATCAATCAGACGTCGGTCATCCGGGCCCATGGGTCGTTGACGGGTCCGGTGGTGCTGAGTATCGTCATACGTCATACCACTTATTGATGTTGGTCGAGATCTGGGATCCGGCTTCGCAGCGTGGGAGCGATCGCGACAGGGTCGTCGCTCACGTGTGAGCCGCACGTGGGGTGACCACATCACCTCCGCCTGGGGCCTGGCCGGTATCTGGTTCACGCGAGTTGACCGTAATCGCTAGAGCCGCCGCAGCTCATCACTGCCGTATGGAGGGCCGCTTGAAGCGCGTCATCACCACCGCAGCTCTTTTCGCCACGGCCGCGCTCTTGGTAGTCGGCTGTACGCCAGGATCGAGCGGCGACTCCGGATCGTCCGACTCGAAGTCGTTCGAGTTCTGGTCGTTCACCGGGATCAACCAGAAGACCGACGTCGAGGCATACAAGAAGAAGCACCCGGACATCAACATCAAGCTTACCGAGGTGGGCAGCACGAGCGAGACGGCCCAGGCACTCACCGCGGCACTGGCCGGCGGCAAGGTGCCCGACCTCGTGCTGATCCAGGGTGACGATCTGCCGAAGTTCATGCAGTCCCCGGACAATTTCGTGGACCTGTCCACGCTCGGCGCCGACAAGTTGAAGGGCGACTATCTCGACTGGGTGATGAAACAGTCGACGACCGAGGACGGCAAGATCATCGGAGTGCCGACGGATGTCGGCGGCATGGCGGTCGTGTACCGCACCGACCTGTTCAAGGCCGCCGGTCTGCCCACCGACCGGGACCAGGTCTCCAAGCTGTGGCCGACCTGGGACGCGTTCGCGCAGGTCGGCAAGCGGTACGTCCAGGCGACCGGCAAGCCGTTCCTGGACAACACGCCGACGAGCGTCTTCTTCCAGGCGGTCAACCAGGGAACGGAGCGCTACTACGACGCGGAACGCAAGCTGTCGTACGACAGGAATCCCCAGGTCAAGGCCGCTTTCGACCTCACACTGAAGGTCTATGAGTCGGGAATCTCCGCCAAGATCACCTCGTGGTCTCCCGGATGGACCGCGGGTATGAGCAAGGGTGAC
The DNA here is from genome assembly GCF_004348355.1 of Micromonospora sp. KC721. NCBI lineage: Bacteria > Bacillati > Actinomycetota > Actinomycetes > Micromonosporales > Micromonosporaceae > Micromonospora > Micromonospora sp. KC721. The sequence continues at coordinate 3,587 of NZ_SMJY01000011.1, forward strand.
TTCGCGGCGATGTCGGCCCCGGCGTGGATGCTCAACGCGATCAAGACCAACGCCCCCGACACCGCCGGCAAGTGGGATGTCGCCACCATCCCCGGTGGCTCGGGAAACTGGGGTGGCAGCTACCTCGCCATTCCCAAGCGGGCGAAGAACCCGAAGGCGGCCTGGGACTACATCGCCGAGATGCAGTCCCCCGAGGGCCAGCTCAACAACTTCCTGTCGAAGGGGAATCTGCCCACGACGCCGTCGGTCTACACGGACCCGAGGCTGCTGGAGAGGACCGAGCCGTTCTTCTCGAACGCACCGATCGGCAAGATCTACACCGAGTCCGTGGTGAATATCAAGCCCTTCTACATCGGTCCGGAGGACGCCACCATCGGCAGTGAACTGCTCAACACCCTCACCAGCGTCGAGCAGGGCAAGGTCGAGCCAGCCAATGCGTGGAACACCGCGCTGACCAACGTCAAGAACGCCCTACGCGGCTGAATCGACGACTGATATGCGGCGGCCGGCGCGGGCCGGCCGCCGCACGTCGGAAAGGTGAGCGCTGTGACCACCATGCTCAGCCCGGCCGCGGCCCCGAAGGCCACCGCCAGGCCCACCCGGCGTCGCCACATTCAGCAGGGGTTGCGCGAGCGATTAGCGCCCTACGTGTACGTGGCGCCGTTCTTTCTGCTCTTCTTCGTCTTCGGCCTCTTCCCGCTGATTTTCACGTTCTACGTCGCCCTGTTCGACTGGGATCCGATCGGCGAGCGACGCTACGTGGGGCTGGCCAACTTCGCCGAACTCGTTGACGACCCGCGGTTCTGGGGCGCGCTGCGCAACACCTTCAGCATCTGGGTGCTGTCGACGGTTCCGCAGTTGCTGCTCGCGCTCGGCGTGGCACACATGCTCAACCATGTACGGCTGCGGGCGGCCACGCTGTTCCGCATGTCGATGCTCGTTCCCTACGTCACCTCCGTGGCGGCGACGACCATCGTCTTCGCCCAGCTCTTCGACCGCGACTACGGCATGCTCAACTGGTTCCTCGGATTGTTGGGTTTCCAGCACATCGACTTCACCGCGTCGGTGTGGGGGAGCCACATCATGATCGCCGTGATGGTCGCCTGGCGGTGGACCGGATACAACACCCTGCTGTATCTCGCCTCGCTCCAAACGGTGCCCCGCGAGCTGTTCGAAGCCGCCGCGGTGGACGGCGCCAACGGCTGGAAGCAGTTCCGCCACATCACCATCCCCGCGCTGCGGCCGATCATCGTGTTCACCGTCGTCACGTCGACGATCGGTGGGTTGCAGATCTTCACCGAGCCGCTGCTGGCCAATCCGGTGGGCGGGTTGACGTGCGGAGCGGCGCGGCAGTGCCAGACCCTCACCCTCTTCCTCTACGAACAGGCCTTCGGCCGGTTCCACTTCGGCTACGGCGCCGCCGTCGGCGTCGCGCTCTTCGTCATGGTCGTGATCGTCGCGGCGATCAACTACCTGCTGGTCACCCGCATCCGCTCGGAGCGTCCTTGACGTCCTCACCACGTTTCAGGGTGGGGGGCCCGTGCCCTCGCGGGTTGGGTTCTCTGCTTCGCTGGCGGCTGCGTCGCGGTCGCAACCGTCCGTCCTACCTCGCCCCCACAGGCAGCCACGGCAGGACCTGCCGCCAGGATGTTCGTGGGAGGCCCGAATTCCTTCCTACGGCTAACGCCGGGGGTCTCCTTCGGAGGTTCCGATGAATCCCGCGCCCTCGACCGTCAGGCGCGCACCGCACCGCCGGCGCAGTTCCGACCGGGTTCCCTTCGTGGTGTACGCGGTGCTCGGCGTCATGGTGGTCCTCAGCGTGTTCCCGCTCTACTGGATGTTCGTGGTCGCCACCACGGACTCGGCCACCGCGACGAGCCTGCCGCCGCACGTCCTGCCGGGCGGCAATTTCCTCTACCTGGCCGGCCTGGTCTTCGACACCGTGCCGTTCGTGCAGGCACTCCTGAACAGCGTCGTCGTGGCGACCTCGATCGGCGTGGGCCAGGCGCTGCTGTGCGCGCTGGCCGGGTTCGCCTTCGCCAAGCTGTCCTTCCGGGGCCGCAACACCCTCTTCCTCATCGTCGTGCTGACGATGACGGTGCCGGCCCAACTGTCCGTCGTACCGCAGTATCTGATCATGTCGCGGCTCAACTGGGTGGACACCCTTCAGGCGTTGATCGTCCCGGGCTTGGTGAGCGCGTTCGGCATTTTTTGGATGCGCCAGCACATCGTCGGCACCATCGACGACGACCTGATGAACGCCGCCCGCGTGGACGGCGCGACGACCTGGCAGATCTTCTGGCGCATCGCCTTCCCGTTGGTCCGCCCGGCGGCGCTCGTCCTGGGACTGTTCGGGTTCGTCAACGCCTGGAACGACTTCCTGTGGCCGTTCATCGTGCTGAAATCCCCGGAGCGGTACACAGTCCAGATCGCCATCAAGGCGCTGCAGAACAACCGGGACATCGACCTGGGCCTGGCCATGTCAGGTTCGTTCCTGGCCACACTGCCGCTGCTGGTGTTGTTCGTCTTCATCGGGCGGCGCCTGGTGCAGGGGATCATGGAAGGGGCGTTCAAAGGTTGACAGACTCCAGCGCCGCCCCCCAGGCCCGCGTGGTGCTGCCGTCGGTTCTCCGCTCGGGCACCATCCTGCCGGCCGGCGTCCGGCTCACCACCGACCATCCCGATGTCGATGTCAGCTCCGGTGTGATCACCAGCCGCGCGGCGGACGCGGTCGTCGCCCGTATCACGGTGCCGACCGCGTCCGAGACCACGGACACGTTCGATGTCACGGTGCTGCCGGCGGACGCGCCGGTACTGCTGGCCGGCACGCGTCGCCCGGACACCGACCCGGCGGTCTACGCACCCCGTATCGCGTTCAGCCTGCATCTGGCGCTGGCAACGCCGGACGGCGCGGTCACCCGGCTCAACGACGACCGTGGGGTCCTGTTCCCCCGCGCGGTTCCCACCGAGCACGTTGACATCCATCGCGTGCGTACCCTCACCGATCCGTGGGTGTTCGCGGTCCCCGGCGGGTACGCCGTCGTCGCCTCGCCCGCCCTGTCGGACGGCTCGCCGGAGCCGTCGGCCAGCTCGGCGGTCCTGCTGTTCCAGTCGCCCGATCTCATCCGGTACGAGGAGATCGGGCTGGTCCAGGTGGCCGCTGGCGGCGGCGTGCGGCAGCCGCGCGGGGTGTACGACCAGGCACGCGCGGAGTTCGTGGTGTGGTGGACCGACGACGAGGGTGAGATGTGGTCCTGCAACGCGGCCGGGCTACGCGGACCGTGGGCACCTCCCATCCCGGCGGCACCCGTGGTGCCCACGCCACCGGTACCCGACGGGGCACCCGACCGCGTCCTGACCGCTGCGCTGCCACTCCGCGAGGCCGACGCCCTGCGGCTACGGCGCCGGTTCGGACGCATCCGCAACATCGCCGTCGAGGTACCCCCGATCGAGGCCACCACCGGGGAGGTCGCCCGTGAGCTGCCGTGGGCGCGGCTGACCTACGACGACGGCTCCACCGCGCGGCGTCCGGTCGACTGGGACCCGGACAGCCTCGCCGGGGTCGAATGGGACCGGCCGGGGGAGTACGTGGTGACCGGCAGGGTGCGACAACGTGTCTACCCGTTCCCCTTCGTCGTCGATCGTGCCGATCCCACCGTGCTCGCCCACCGTGGCCGGTACTACTTCATCGCGACGGACGATCCCGGCGGCGACTGCGTGACCCCGACCAAGCTGCTGATCCGCGTCGCGGACAGCATTGCCGGGCTCGCCACCGCGCCGGATCACGCGATCCTCGAGGTCGGCACCGCGGGTATCGCCGGCTGCTTCTGGGCTCCCGAGCTGCACCTGATCGGGGATCGCCTGCACTGCCTCTTCGCCCCCAGCATCGGGGAAGCGGACTGGAAGCGGGTGCGCTGCCACGTGATGCGGCTGCGTCACGGCGGGGATCCGGTGGTCGCCGCGGACTGGGAGCCGCCCCGCGCGGTACTCCAGTCGGACGGTTCGCCCCTGCAACGTGACCCCGGGCACCCGGGGCTCAGCCTGGACATGACCTACGTCGAGGACGCCGGGCGGCACTACATGATCTGGTCCCAGCGGTACATCACCGACCGCATCGGCGACGCCGAGCTCTGGATCGCGACGATCGATCCTGCCGCCCCGTGGCAACTGACCAGCGATCCGGTACGCATCGTCACCGCCGAGTACGGGTGGGACCACGAGGTCGCCGAAGGGCCGTTCGCGGTGCGGCACGGCGACCGTCTCGTGGTCACCTACTCCGGCTCCCAGGTGGGGCCGACATACGCGGTCGGTGCGATCGAGGCGCGCAGCGGTGCCGACCTGCTCGACCCGGATGCCTGGACCAAGGCGAACGCACCGGTGCTCGGTACCAGCGGCGACTTCAGCCACTGGGGGCCCGGTCACAACACGTTCAGCCGGGACGAGGACGGCCTGGAACTTGTTGCCTTCCACGCGCATCCCGGGATCACCACACGCGGAAGGTGCGTGGCGCTGCGCCGCATCCACTGGGCCGCCGACGGGCACCTGGTGCTCGATCAGCGACCCGATGAGGAGGTCGCGCCGCACCTGCGCCGGGTCCGCGCGGTCGTACGGGTCGCTGCCGCCCGTACCGGCTAGCCGAGCGGGTCGGGCACGGTCGGCGCCAGCGGCTGCGGGTCGACTCCCGGCCGGGCGCTGGTGCTGCCGGTCGCGGGCGCGATCCCCGGACCCAAACCGCAGAAGGAGATGATGTCGCTGTGCGTTGCTCGTTGGCCCGCCACACACGCAGAGCCGCCATGGTGGTGGCCGCTGTCCTGACCGCGACCGGTGTACTCGGTCGGTTCGCACCATCCGCACAAGCTCTCCCCGCAGAACACGTCATCGTGGTCGCGCCACCCGGCACCGAGAACGCCAGTGACCGCGGTCCGGGCACCTTCGAACGGCCGCTGGCCACCCTGCGGGAGGCACAACGGCGCGCACGCGTGGCGGCAGCCAAAGGTGACCGTGACGTCGCTGTCGTGCTGCGCAGCGGCACGTACCGGTTGAGCGAGCCGCTGCGGTTCGACGCCGCGGACTCCGGCCGCGATGGTCACACGGTCACCTGGCGGGCGTCGGGTGGAGCGGCCGTCCTCAATGGAGCCCGACCGGTGACCGGTTGGCAGCTCGACGACGCCGAGAAGGGCATCTACAAGGCACACGTCGGTACCGGCTTCGATACCCGCCAGCTGTACGTCGACGGGGTCTTGGCACAGCGCGCCCGGATCCGGCTCGCCCGTACCGACATCACGCTCAACCCGACCGGCTTCACCCTCAACAATCCGGATCTGGCCTACCTGGCCACCGTGCCGGACCAGCAGCGTATCGACTTCCAGGCGATGCAGTCGTTCACCAACCGGTTCGTACCGGTGCAGAGCATCTCCGGCATGACCGTCGTCATGCAACAGCCCGCCTGGGACAACAACACCTACGGGTACGACGCACTCCAGGCCCCGTTTCGTGCGCCGACCTACTTCCTGCTGAACTCAAGGCACTTCCTGGACGAGCCCGGCGAGTGGTACCTCGACACCACGACCGGGACGCTGTACTACAAGCCGGTGCCGGGGCAGGACATGCGGCGTGCGCGGGTCGAGCTGCCGCACCTGGAGTCTCTGCTGCAGGTGGGCGGCACCTATGACGAACCGGCCCGGAACCTGCGGTTTCAGGGCCTGACGTTCACCGGTACCACGTGGCTGCACCCCAGTTCACCTGACGGGTACGCGAGCCAGCAGACCGGCGTGTTCATCAGCGGTGTCCAGCCGGACCGCCCCGCAGACGCGTTCACCTCCTGTGCGGTCGGTTGCCGAGGATTCGAAGCATCCCGCAACGGCTGGGCGCAGGCGCCCGCCGCGGTGCAGGTCTCGGCGGTCGACGGCGTCAGTTTCCGCGACAACACCTTCGTCAACCTCGGCTCCATCGGGCTCGGGATCGGCAACGACGCCAACGCCCACGCCACCGGCGTCGGGCTGGGTGCGCACGACGTCTCGGTGGTCGGCAACACGTTCACCGCGAGCGCCGGGGGCGGCATCATGGTCGGCGGCGTGCGTCCGGACGCGCACCACCCGTCGGACCCTCGCATGGTCAACAGCGACATCCACATCAGCGACAACCGGCTCTACGCGTCGGTCCTCGAGTACCTCGACCAGGACCCGATCTTCGCCTCCTACGTCACCCGGCTCACCATCGCGCACAACTACATCGATGGCGCGCCGTACACCGGCATCGGGATCGGCTACGGGTGGGGCGCGAACGACCCCGGCGGCAGCCCGGAGTACCTCGACCGGGGCCTCTACGACTTCCAGCCGATCTACCAGACCCCGACGACGTTGAGCGATGTACGCGTGGTCGGCAACCACGTGCGCAATGTCGTGCAGACGATGTTCGACGCCGGCTGCATATACACCCTGTCGGCGATGCCCGGCAGCACGATCGAGGAGAACTTCTGCGAGAGCAGTGGCCAGCTCGGCCTCTACTTCGACGAGGGATCCCGATACCTGACCGTCAGCCGCAACGTGTTCATCGACACCGCCGAACAGTGGGCGCACGCCAACAACCAGAACGGAAACCGCACCGGCGACCTCACCCTGATCGACAACTACGCGACCAACCCGGCGATCACCGGCATCGTCGACGGCAGCCGCGGCAACGTCACCCGCGGAAACGTCATCATCACCGCCGCGAACCCGCCGATCGAGGCCAGTCGCGTCATGTACAGGGCCGGCCCGACCGGCCCGTACCGCGGCCCTGCCGACCCGAATCGGCCTCCGGTCGGTGCCGTCCTGTCGGCCGATCCGGCCAGCGTCAGTCCTGGCGGCACCACCACGGTCACCGCGACCGTGGAGAACATCGGCGACGAGATCGCGTCCGGCCTGACCGCCGCGATCGCCGTGCCGGATGGCTGGCGCGCCGTGCGTACCGGACCGGCGCCGCGGCCGCGGCTCGCCCCGGGCGGCACACAGAAGGTCTCATGGCAGGTGACCGCACCGGCGTCGTTCGCCACCCCGGTCGCTCGGGCGGCGGTCACGGCCAGGATGGGCTTCCTGGCCGGCCAGACCCGGTACGAACTGACCAGAATGCTGTACGTGACCGCCGTCACCCCGCTGACGTCCATGGTCGGGTACGGGTCGGTGCCGAGCCAGTTCGGTGAGGCCGACGACAGGTTCGCCATTCTGACCTCGGGGGCGGACATCTGGCAGGACGCGGGCGGCGCCTTCGACGAGTACGGCACCGTCTACCGCGACGCCGCGGTAGGAGCCACGTCGACCGTGACCGCGCGGGTCACCGCGATGGAGAACACGAACCCGTGGGCGAAGGCGGGTGTGGCCATCCGCAACGACCTCACCGGCGCCGGCACGTCGCCGGGGTACGCCGTGATGGTGGTGACACCCGGCAACGGGGTCGCGTTCCAGTGGGACGCCAACGGCAACGGCTACCTCGATTCGTTCAGCGGGGTCGGCGGTGTCCGGGCGCCCGCGTGGGTGCGGCTGGTCCGGTCAGGCAGCGAGGTCAGCGGCTACTACTCCACCGACGGCATTACCTGGACCAAGGTCGGCCCGACCGTCAACCTGGCCGGCATCGCCGAAACGCAGGACGCCGGCCTGATCGCCACCTCCCACGCCGCCGGGGTGACCGGCGAGTTCAGCTTCAGTGATTTCACCGTCACCCCTTGACCACCACCGATCGCCACTTCGCCCAGCCCAGCTCGCAGTTGGGGTGGAGGCGTGCGCCCCCGGCCTTGGGGTGGGCCGGGGGCACCGCGAGGTTGGGTCAGACGTATGGGCTCTGGGTCAGCAGGTGGGCCTTGTAGCCCTCGCCGACGCCGGGTTCCGGTGTGCCGGCCCAGTCCTTGATGAGCACGGCGCCGCCGGTGCAGCCCCAAGGGTTCCAGGTCCAGGCCAGGTACCCCATGTCGTGCGCGTCGGCCCAGGTGACCAGGCGTTGCATGTAGTCGAAGTTGCAATCGTCCTGACCGAACTCACCGATGACGACCGGCACCTGCTGCGCGAGTGGGGCGATCTGGCTGTCCCAGCAGGACTCGCTCGCGCAGGCGTTGAAGCTGTACGCGTGCCAGGAGGCGGCGATGTTGTTCAGCGGGTCCTTCGGCTTGTACGTCAGCCATTCGCGCATGTCGTTGGTCCATTCCAGGCCGCTGACCATGAGCATGTTGGTGGCGCCGGTGGCGCGGACCGCGTCGACGAGGTCCTGCATACCGGCGGCCTCGTAGGGGAGGCCGGTGCAGGTGCCGCCGTCGCGGAGGCATTGCCAGCCCAGGGTCTTGTTCCATTCGGCGGGCATGTCCGGGTACGGCTCGTTGAACAGGTCGAAGACGACGGCGTCGTTGCCTTTGAAGGTGTTGGCGACGCCGGTCCAGAACTGTGGGGCGTACCGCGCGTCCGGCATCGGCTTCTGGCAGGTGGCGTGCTCGTCCTTGCAGTGCCAGTCCGGGCTGTTCGTGTAGGCGCCCCAGGTCCAGTGCAGGTCGAGGATGACGTTGATGCCGTTGGCGACCAGGAGGTCAACGTAGTCCTTGACGCCCTGCTGGTAGGTGGCGCCGCTGGGTGAGCCGTTGACGCCCAGCCAGCATTCCTCGTTCAGCGGAATCCGGACGGCGTGGATGTTCCAGGTCTTCATCGCGTCGACGGATGCCTGGTCGACCGGCCCGGAGTCCCACAGGCCCTTGCCCTGGACGCAGGCGAACTCGCCGCTGGAGCGGCTCACGCCCAGCAGCCGGTACGCCTTGCCGTCTGCGGTGACGATCTTGTTGCCGGACACGCGCAGCGCCGGCGCCGGACCGCTCGGCGGTGGCGTTGTGGTGGTCGGGGACGGGCTGGGAGTCGGTGTGGTCACCGAGCCCGTGCACACGGTGCCGTTGAGCGCGAAGGACGGGGGTACCGGGTTGGCGTCGTTCCATGCGCCGAGGAACCCGATCGAGGTGGACGCGCCGGTGCCCAGTGACCCGTTCCAGGTCATGCTGGCCGCGGAAACGCGGGCGCCGGACTGCGTCCAGGTCGCACTCCAACCCTGCGTGACGCGCTGGCTGGCGTTCGGGAAGTCGAACGTCAGCGTCCAGTTCGACATCGGGTCACCGAGGTTGGTGATGGCGACGTTGGCGGTGAACCCGCCCTTCCACTGGCTCTGCACCGTGTACGTGACGGAGCAGCCAGATGCGGCCGCCGAGGCGGGAAGGGTTGCCGTTGCGATGCCACCCAGTACCAGCGCGCTGGCGGCGCCGGCGGCCAGTAGTGCATGACGGTGTTTCATCTGATCTCCTCGTGGGTGGGTGAGGGATCGATGGGAGCGCTGCCGACATCCTTTATTAGGCAGGTTACGAAAGTCAATACGCCGCATGACCGAGGCTCAGGTGCGCAGGAGGAGGCGACGGGAGCAGCTCAGCAGGGGGTTAAGTAAGGTGACTCGGCAACCGACGGGACGGAGGGGGCATCGTGGCGACGGGCCCGATCTGGGCAAGCCGGCCGAAGACCCGTGGCCTGGTCCTCGATCTGATCAGGTCGGCGCGCACGATCACCCGGATCGAGCTCGCCGAGGCGACGGGTCTCACCGGAGCGACGATCTCCGAGGTCGTGCGCGAGCTCATGGGCGACGGTCTGGTAGTCGAGGCTGGTCGGGGTGTGCCGACGGGCGGCAAGCCACGCACGCTGGTCCAGCTCAACCCGCTGGCCCGCTACAGCGTCGGTATCCAGCTCGAGCGCAACACGTGCGTCATCGTCGTGGTCGACCTGGCCGGTCGGCAGGTGGCCCGCACCTCGTTCCAGGGTGTGGCGACGATGCCGCCGGGGCAGGCGCTGCCGCTGGTGGCCGCGCAGGTCGAGGCGCTGCTGGCCACGGCGGCGGTCGATCGGGACAAGGTGTTGGGGGTCGGCCTGGTCAGCTACGGCCCGCAGGACCGGCGCGTGGGTGTGCTGTTGACGCCGCAGCCGACCGACGAGTGGCTCGACTACCCGGTCGCGCGGCGGCTCTCGCAGAGCCTCGGGCTGCCCGTCCTGCTCGACAACGACGCCGTGGCGGCCGCTGTCGGCGAGTACTGGATGGGTGCGGTCGACCCACGCAGCACCTACGGCTGCATCTATATGGCCACCGGTATCGGCGGTGGGGTCGTGGTCGCCGGTGAGGTCTATCGGGGCAGTTCCTCGAACAGTGTGGAGATCGGCCACATCTCGGTCGACGTCAACGGCGACGAGTGTCCGTGCGGCAACGTCGGCTGCCTGGAGAACTACGCCGGCCCGTCGGCTCTGGTCCGCCAGGCCCTGGCGACGCCGGGGCTCGCTCAACGGCTGGCGCTCGATCCGGCCAGCGCCGACTTCCTCACCGAGTTCGCGCGGGTCGCGGCCGCGGCGAACGCCGGCGATCCCGCCGCCCGGGGCCTTGTCGAGCAGTCGGCCCGCTATCTCGGGTCTGCCGCCGTCACCATGACGATCCTGTTCGACGTGGACGCGATCGTCCTCGCCGGCCCGAGCTTCGCTGTCGCCAGCTCGATCTACCAGGCGGTGATCCAGCAGGAGGTGGACCGCCGCACGTTCGCCCGGCGGGCCCATCCGGTGCGGGTCGTACCGTCGGTCAACGGGTCGGACGCGGCAGCGATCGGCGGTGCGGTCCTCGTCCTGCAGAGCGAGCTGACCCTGGCGCGTTCCCGCCCGGAGGACGTCGCCAGGCCGGTGTCCGCCGGCGTGGGCGAAGCGCCCTGACCCGCCCTTACGCGATGGCGCATGCCGCTGCTGGGATCGTGGCACGACTTGGAGCCCGCGCTCCGGCCATTATCAAGTTGCCTAAGAAAGTCGTCAATAGGTTCCGGCAGCACAGGCGGCGCCAAGCAGCGGCGGGACGCGAGCCTCGCCACGTCCGATCATCCTGCTGCGGTTGACTTACTTAAGTTGCCTACGTAAGGATGCGGTCGCCGACCGACGACGAGAGGGCGGATGATGCGCGAGACCTTGCACGACGGCTGGTTCCTGCGAGCCGTGGGAGGGCCGGTGCCGGACGTCCTCGGGGGACGGCAGGTCCCCGCTCAGGTGCCCGGCAGCACCCATCTCGACCTGATGGCCGCGGGCCTCATCCCGGATCCCTTCCTGAATCGGAACGAGGCGGAGCTGACCTGGATGCACCGCGTCGACTGGCAGTACACGACCGGGTTCCAGACGCAGGCAGCTCGGCCCGGCGAGCGGGTTGAGCTGGTCTTCGACGGCATCGACACGGTCGCCACCATCGAGCTGAACGGCCACCTGCTCGGCCACACCGCCAACATGCACCGCGGCTACCGATTCGACGTCTCCGAGTCGCTGCGCGACGGCGGCAACGACCTGACCGTGACGCTGAGATCCGCGCTCACCCAGGCCGAGCAGATGGAGGCCCGGCTCGGCTGGCGTCAGCGGGCCTACCCGCACCCGTACAACGCGATCCGCAAGATGGCCTGCTCCTTCGGCTGGGACTGGGGACCGGACCTGCAGACCGCCGGCCTCTGGAAACCGGTACGGCTGGAACGCTGGGACACCGCTCGCCTGGCCCGGGTGCGCCCGCTCGTCGCCGTCGACGCCGACGGCACCGGCCGCGTCGACGTACACCTGGAACTGGACCGCGCCGCGGACCGCGACTACACCGCGGTGGTGGCGGTCGGCGACCGCGAGGAACGGGTCACCGTCTCCGGCGACACCGCACACGTCACCGTCCTCGTGCCGGACGCCCGGCTGTGGTGGCCGGTCGGCTACGGCGACCATCCACTCTACGAGCTGACCATCACGCTTCTGGCCGACGGCGAGCCGGTGGACACCGACCGGCGCCGGATCGGGTTCCGCACGGTCACCGTGGACACCGAGCCGGACGAGATCGGCACGCCGTTCACCTTCGTCGTCAACGGCACCCGCGTCTTCGCCAAAGGCGCCAACTGGATCCCGGACGACCACTTTCTCACCCGGATCACCCCCGAGCGGCTCGCCCGCCGGATCGACCAGGCCGTCGACGCGAACATGAACATGCTGCGGATCTGGGGTGGCGGCATCTACGAGACCGACGACTTCTACGACGCCTGCGACGAACGCGGCATGATGGTGTGGCAGGACTTCCCCTTCGCGTGCGCCTTCTACGCCGAGGAGGAGCCGCTGCGCGGCGAGGTGGAGGCCGAGGCCCGGGAGAACATCACCCGGCTGGTCGCCCATCCGTCGCTCGTGTTGTGGAACGGCAACAACGAGAACCTCCCCGCGTACACCGACTGGGGCTGGCAGGACGGCCTGCAGGGACGCAGCTGGGGGATCGGCTACTACGCCGATCTGCTGCCCAGGCTCGTCGCCGAGCTGGACCCCACCCGTCCGTACGCGCCGGGCAGCCCGTACAGCCCCGACGACCTGCCACCCAACGGCGCCGACCACGGCACCCGTCACGAATGGGACGTCTGGAATGCTGTGGACTACACCCACTACCGCGACCACGTGCCGCGGTTCTGCGCCGAGTTCGGTTTCCAGGGACCGCCCACCTGGGCCACCCTCACCCGGTGGATTCACGACCAGCCGTTGACCCCCACCTCGCCGGCGTTTCTGCTCCACCAGAAGGCCGATGACGGCAACGGCAAGCTGCACCGCGGCCTCGCACCCCACCTGCCGGTCCCGGCCGATTTCGCGCAGTGGCACTGGGCGACCCAGCTCAACCAGGCCCGTGCGGTGGCGTTCGGCATCGAACACTTCCGCTCCTGGTGGCCGCGCACCGCGGGAGCCCTGGTGTGGCAGCTCAACGACTGCTGGCCGGTCACCTCATGGTCCGCTGTGGACAGCGATGAACGACCCAAACCCCTCTACTACGCGATCAAGCACGCGTTCGCGCCCCGGCTGCTGACCATCCAGCCCCGTGCGGGCAGGCCCACGTTGGTCGTGGTCAACGACCACGACCAGCACTGGACGGGTAGCGTCCTCGCGACCAGACAGACCTTCGACGGCGACGTGCTCGCCACCGCTGAGCTGCCGCTCAGCGTTCCGCCCCGATCGACCACGCGGCTGGACCTCGCCGACGACCTGCTCAAACCGACCGACCCGAGGGCCGAAGTGCTGATCGCCGCTGCCGACGGTGTCCGGGTCCACCACCTGTTCGCCGAGGACCGTGACCTCGACTACGACCCGGTGCCGTTCACCGCGAGCGTCACACCCGCGGCCGGTGGCTACCGGGTCGACGTGCGAGCCAACTCGTACGTCCGAGACCTCGCCCTGCTGGCCGACAAGGTCGCACCCGACGCGATCGTCGACGACATGCTCGTCTCGCTCGCGGCGGGCGAGATGCACAGTTTCCTCGTACGCACGACGGTGAACCTCCAGCTACCGTCCGCTCTGGTGAAACCAGACGTGTTGTGCTGTGCCAACGCGGCAGCCCGGGCCGTCGGGAGCCTCCGATGAAGGCCGTCCCACGAGATCGATCAACCATGTCGCAGTGGTCCTCACGGTCCTCGTGGTGGCCGCGCACGTCAACACCTACACCTACGTGACGAACCCGCGAGCCGAAACGGTCCCGCCCGATGATCGGCGGTCACCGTAGAGCGCCGTGGAGCGAGGCCGGACGATCAGCTGCTTCGACCGCCGTCAAGGGTCTGGTCAGGGCTCGTGGTTCCACGGTCGGCCCGTGAGATGATGGCGCCCATGGGGAAACAGCAGGACGTCGGCGGACCCAACCGTCACAGTGGGTCAGATGCCGCCGCGGACGGTGCGACGGGTGGCAGCGTCGATGCGCGGCTCGCCGTCGCGCGGGACCCCAGGACGCCGCAGATGACCCTCATCGACCTGGCGTCCGATCCGTCGGCCGTGGTCCGTAAGGCGGTCGCGACCCGCACCGACGCGCCCGCCCAGGCACTGCGGCCGCTGACCCGCGACCACGATCGTCAGGTCCGGGAGGCCGTGGCGAGAAACCCCTCGACCTCGGTCGCCAATCTCCGGCTACTCGTCAAGGATGCCGACCGGTGGGTGCGCTGGGCGGTCGCCGGCAACCCGGCCTGCGACGAGTCGATTCGCCGGGTGATGGCGGAGGCTCCCGACAAGGAGCTTCGCGGTCTCCTCGCGGAGACGCCCGACCTGGAGCCCGAGCTGGCCGCGCGACTGGTCAATGACGTCTCACCCGAGGTACGGGAACGACTCGGCAGCCACACCCGCGACCCCGGCGTGATCACCGCCCTGATGGCCGATCGCACCGTACGCGTACGCAAGGGACTCGCCCGCAATCCGCGGACCACCACCGCCCAGCGCAGCGCACTTGCCCAGGATCCCGTGGCGGACGTCCGCGCCGCCCTGGTGCTCGCGGTCGAGCTGGACGAGGTGGATCTGCGGCGCCTGGTTGACGACCGCTCGGTGCAGGTGCGGATGGCGATGGCGACGTCGGAGGTGGTCCCGCCGCACATCCGGCACCTGCTCGGCCGCGATCCCGACGAGATGGTTGCCAGCGCGGCGCGGGACTTCCGCCCCGGGTCGGGCAGTGCCCCGGTGGTACGGGCTCCGCGCATCGGTCACCGGGCCTCCGGGACCGGTCGAGGCCGACCGGGCGGCGCCCGGCGCTGAGGTCGGCGGAGCCGCTGTCATCCGCCGCACCCGATTTCGCCCAAATCAAACTTTCGGCCCAAATCAAACACAGGTCACCTCCACCACGTCACGGGACGTGACCGACGCGGTCATGGTCAGCAGGGGCGGCTTGGCCAAGTCGTCACCAGCCACAGCCGGGTCGCTGACCTCCGAAGCGACGAGTTACTGCTGGGACATGCCCTGGTCGGGCAGCTCACCGGCAGTAGCATCCGCAGCGGTCGGGTGGCCTCGCCGGCCTCGCCCAGGCCGCCGTGTTTCGAACGGGCTGACACGGGCGAGACAGTTGTCACGGACCAGCAGGCTCAGGGAGATGCTGCGGCACACCGGGCGTAGCAGGCGGTCCGGTACTGCGGGTCCGTCGAGGTCGACCGAAGACCACGAAGAACACGAACACCTGGACTCGGCGCGTTCCGCCAGCACCGCAACGGCGACACGGCCATAGTTAATTTCAGCTTGCACCTAACGTAGAGGCCGCCTAACATATCGAAGTACGTCGAGATGTTACCGGGCTCTCCTCGTCGGGCCGAAGGTTGTCGGATCGACAGAGCCAACGCTCGCCGTCAGCTTTTCCATGGTGGCCACCGGTCGACACCTCGCAGGACGCCGCTGTTGGCATGGCGTTGCCATGTGCGGCTGAGCCGGAGAAACACGCCTTCATCCCCGTTGTATCTGCGTGACGGTCGCGTCGAGTCCGGCGCCAAGTCCCGCGCCTCGCCAAGGAGAAGATGAGTTGACCAAACGAGCCTTGGGCGCGCTTGTCATGGCGGTGGTGGCCGTCGTGGCCATGATGATCGTCCAGCCATCGGCAAACGCTGCTGCGGCAACCCGGATCATGCTGCTCGGTGATTCGATCACCGGTTCGAACGGCTGTTGGCGCGCCTTGCTCTGGCAGCACCTGCAAGCAACCAGGTACACCAATATCGACTTCGTCGGCACCCTGAGGAACCCTTACTGCCCCGGCTCGTTTGACATCGACAACGAGGGACACGGTGGGTACTCGGCTACCGGGATCGCCGACAACAACCAGCTTCCCGGCTGGCTGTCCGCGTCCAGACCGGACATCGTGCTGATGATGCTCGGCACCAACGACGTGTGGGGCAACAAGGGCACGTCGAACATCCTCAGGGCCTACACCAAACTGCTCGGGCAGATGCGGGCCAACAACCCCAACGTCAAGGTGCTGGTCGCTCAGATTCTGCCGATGACGCCCAGCGGGTGCGGCAACTGCAACGCCAACGTCCAAAACCTGAACGCGGCCATCCCCGGCTGGGCCTCGTCGAACAGCACCAGTCGATCCCCGGTCCGAGTGGTCGACCAGTACACCGGATTCAACACCGCTCGGGACACCGTCGACGGTGTGCACCCCAACGACAGCACCGGCATCCGCAAGATCGAAGCAAGGTGGTACCCGGCCTTGACCTCGTTGCTCAGCGCCACGCCGACGCCGACCGCGCCGGCCACCGCGCCGAACGGATACCCGTACTGCGCCAGCAGCAGCAGTGACCCCGACGGGGACGGTTGGGGCTGGGAGAACAACAGGTCCTGCGTGGTGCGCGGCGGCCCGGCGGACCGTCGATGACCCACCTGGCACCACGCGCGATCCATCCCCCGACAGGAGGACCTGTGCCTTCGTTCCCCACTCATCCCCGTCGCCGGTGGCGTCGTTGGGCGATCCTCGCAGCTCCGGTTGCCGCCCTGCTCACCGGCAATGTCTATGTGGCCATGCCGGCCTCGGCCGCGGTCGGTAACCCGTTGGTCAGTAGTAGTTCCAACCGGTGTCTGGACGTCATCGGTGGCCGGAACACCCAGGGCGCCGCGGTCGGCATCTACGACTGCCAAGGCGGCCAGAACCAGGGCTGGGTCTTCACCGGTGCCGGCGAGCTGCGCACGTTCAACGAGACCGCTTGCCTGGACGCGCCCACCAACGCCGCTGCCGGCGCTGCGCTGGTCATCTGGCCGTGTAACGGTGGGCAGAACCAGAAGTTCCGGCACCACGCCGACGGCAGCATCGTCGGTGGGCAGAGCGGCCTCTGCCTCGACGTGAACCAGGGTGCCACTGCCAACGGCACCCGGGTCATTCTCTGGCCCTGCAACGGTCAGGCCAACCAGCGCTGGTCCAGCACCGGCGGCCCGCCGCCCACCACCCCGCCGCCGAGCAACGGCACGTGCAACGTGGCGCCGGTGGACCCGCAGGCCACCCGGCAGGCTCGCAACCTGCTCTGCTACCTGTACAGCCAGTACGGCAACCACATCCTGTCCGGCCAGCGGGAGACCAACGGTCGTGAGGACGAGTTCAACCACATCCGCACCACCACGGGTAAGGACCCGGCCATCCGGGGCTTGGACATGTGCGACCGGCCCGGCGCGACCAGCCGAGCCGCCGCCTGGTGGAACGCGGGCGGCATCCCGCTGATCGGCTGGCACACCGGCGCCCCCGGCACCGGCGGCTACTGCGACTACGCCGGCCGTACCTCAATCAACGCGGTTCTGACCCCCGGAACCAGTCAGAATCGTGCCTACCTGGCCGAACTCGACGCCGCCGCCGGGCAGCTCCTGCAGCTGCAGTCGCAGGGCGTCGCCGTTCTGTGGGCGCCCTATCACGAGGCCGGCGGCACCTGGTTCTGGTGGAGCACCGAAGGCGGCAGTCAGTACCAGCGCCTGTGGCGCTACCAGTTCGACTATTTCACCAAGACCAAGGGCATCCACAACCTGGTCTGGCTGCACCCGTACAACGGAAGCCCACAGTCGTCCTTCTATCCGGGCAAGCAGTACGTCGATGTCGGCGGCGCGGACACCTACGTCACCGACCACGGCCCGCTGACCTCGCTGTACAACGCCACCCGCGCCATCGTTGGCGGCACGATCCCGATCGCCCTGCATGAGAACGGCGCCATCCCGGATCCGGACCAACTGCAGTCCAGCGGTGCTCGCTGGGTCACGTTCAACACGTGGAACGGTGACTGGCTCTACGGCCGCAACGACCCGAGTTTCCTTCGGAAGGTCTACACCCACAACTACGTCGTCACCCGCGACGAAGTGCCCAACCTCAAGTAGCCGACACGGGGTGTGAGCGGCGCACCCGAAGCGCCGCCCGCTCACCTTCGGGTCGGACAGTGCCGGACCGCGACGATGACCGCGGTCCGGCGCTTCTCCGTAGGGTCGACCCAAGGGCCGTCGACAGCAGGACTGGTCGCTGGTTCGGCAGGCCAACCGAGGAGTTGGCCGGAGTCGTCCGGACCAGGCGGCTGCCCGGCGAACATCCGCGTACGGCCCGCGGAGTCATCGGGCGGCGTCGCGGTTCTGCATGCCCGTGCCGTGATCAGGAGCGCGGGCGGAAGTCCCGCACGTGTCGACCGCGGTGAGCGAGCCGGGACACCGGTACGCGAGCGTTGACCTGCTTCGGCCAGGCATTGATGGTGCTGGTCTTCTGCACACCACCCCGCGACGGGTGGCCGACGACGGCTGGTCCCACGTCATCCTGGACGGGAAGCTTCGACTGTGACCTGCTGACCGAGACCACGCTCAGCGTCAAAGGCGAGGTCATCGACGCCGGGTATTCCGGAAAGCACCGCGACTTCGGCGCGAACATTCATGCGCGCCTGGTGCAGAGCACCGCTTTCTCATCCGGACGCTCGAACTGGTGTACTCACCAGCCGACCGCCAAAGCTGCAAGCAGGGCAACCCGGGCGCCGACCCCGGCCCGCCCCCAAACTCGCGGGGAAACACCAGGAGGCGAATCACGGCGAGGCGAACCTCTCCCGCTGCGATTCGCCTCCACTGGTGGGCAGCGCGGCATCGAGGTGCACGGCGTCGGACCGCGTACCGGACAGTGCGTGCCTGGTGTGCGTGCGCGATGGAACGTGACGAACGACGTCAGCAGCCGAGTCGCTTGGTGGACAGAGCGATGTCGTCGATCCAGAGGTCGAACTCGCCGGGCGTGGTGCCGCCCTGGTAGAGCTGCCAGCCGATCTTCACTGTGTTGACCGCGGGCAGAATGAAGGGAACATCGTTGCCGCCGTGTTCGGTCGTGGAGGCGGTCAGTTCCGGGTTCGCCACGCCGTCGATCCACACTGCCACGCGGTTGTCCGCCGGGTCGAGTTTCCACTCGAAGCACTGCCAGGTGTCCTCGGTGACCGGGGCGGACTCACGCCAGTTGGTCCAGTCGCCGGTCGGTCCACCGTCGGCACCCACACCCCAGAAGGTTCCCGGGACCGTGGGCGCGTACTGGCCGCCGACCGGACGGACAACCTCCGAACTGCCGGTGCCGGTCGCCTCCACCAGCGTGAAGTGCGCCCAGTCGGGGGCGGTTGGGAAGGCGTCGACGCGCAGACGCATCCGACCGTAGAAAAGGTTGCCCGGCGCGGCGAAGTCGTCAACGCGCAAGAAGGCGCGGCCATTGTCGACGGTGTGGATGTGCAGCACCTGGTTGCCGTGACGGCCACGCTCGACGGTGAGGGTGCCGTTGCGCGTGTCGACACCCCAGTTCAGCGTACTGGGACCGCCACGAGGCAGCCGCTCGAAGTCTTCGCAGAAGAGCATGCCACGGGTGCACGAGCGCTGCGAGGCACCCGACGCACCGGCCGGGACGCTGCCGGCTGTGGTGCCGAGGATCAGGGCGGCGGTGAACACCGCGAGGAAACTGCGCATGGTCATCCTCCATGACGTTTGGTCCCTGCCACGCGGGCAGGGGCCAGAAGGAATTCTCCGGGCCATCAGGATCGGTGCTCACCTCGTCGCCGGTGTGCGTGTGTCGACATGGCGCATCGGGCGCCTCCGGCGTGTCAGAGGTCGAACGTCTCGGTTGTCGCGGGAATATGTTGTGGGGGACACGTACGGCGGGACACCTGCCCGTCGTCGTGGAGATGGCCCGGCCATGCGGCGCGCGTCTGCCGGAGCGGCGCGTTGCCGACACGGCGATGCTTTCGTGCTCACCGTTCCCAGCGCGGTTGCCCGTGCTGCGGCGATGTGAGCCATTCCAGCACACCCTTACCCGTTCCAGCAACATCGACGATCATCTGCGTGGTTTAGGTCGTCCATGGTCGTCCAAGATGGCCGGGTAGACGACCTTCGTCGTGCTGCACCGCCGCTGGGCGGTCGAGCGTACGTCTCTCCTTGACCGACCGCCACCGATGCTCCGAAGCCCTTATCTACCAGGGTCTGCGGCATTGGACCTCAACCGCCTGACGACCACGCCCTCGATGTCATCGAGCGGTACGAAGCCCCATAGGCGGGAGTCGACGCTAGCCGGATGCTCGCCGAGTAGCACGGCCATGCCGGCGGGCACCTGCCGCGAGTGACCGCCAACGGCTGGAGCGACCGATTCCGGGACAGCGTCGCCGGGTAGGGCTGCCAGTCGCTTGACGAGCCACGTGGATGCCAGAGACCCATCTGCGGCGGTCCGGCGCCCACCCTCCTGGTGGTGCGCGACCACGATGTTGCCCACCCGTAGCCGATGCGTTCGCCGAATCAGGAGACGGTCTCCGTGGATGAGGCTGGGAGCCATGCTGTCACCCAGCACATCGATGACCATGAGGCGGCGACGCGTCGCTACGACACCACCCAGAATCGATGCCGTAAGCGCGAGTCCGATCATGGTGGCGAGCAGGAGTGGTGACTTGTCGATCATGCGCCCCCCGGTCATGCATGTCTATGTGCCCGTAAATCAAACCGTTGACGCAGTTGGATGGCAAGGGTACGGTCCAGGAACCTAGCTAGTTGCGTGCGCATCGATTGGCTCGTGACACGCGGGATACGGGGACATGGGGGACGTCGTGGGCGTTGCTGTTGTCGCGGCAATATTGGCGGTATCTGGCGTTCTTGCGATATCCATAGTCAGCAAGGTGCGCACCCGCGCCAGTTTCCACGCGTTCGCCGACGCCGTTACCGGCCTACAGGTGACCGCTCCACGATGGTCCCGCCCCGTGGCAGCCGCATCGATCACGGTCGAGACAGTGGTGCTGGCTCTGGTTGTCTGGCCAGGTGGCGCGCCGGCGGGTCTCGGGGCGGCGGTCCTGCTCTTTGGCGCGTTCGCCGTGGTGCTCGCACGGGCCGTTCGGCGGGGTTCCACGACCGGGTGCCACTGCTTCGGGCCGACGAGCGCACCCGTTGCCTGGCGGCACGTCGTGCGCAGCGGGTTCCTCGCAGTCGCCTCGTTCGGCGCGTTTCTCGGCACGTTCGCCTTGCCCACGGTGGCGCTGGCCAGCCTCGACCCGTCGCAAATTCTGTTGTCCATTTTCGCCGCGGGCATGGTGGTCACGGCGTTGGTCTGGCTGGACGATCTGACCTGGCTCCTGCGTGGAGCGGCCCACCCGCGCTGACTTCCCAGACAACCGAATACGCATCCTGGTGCACCGCGTTGGCGCACTCAACCCAAGGAGACAATGTGCTATTTCTCTCCGTCGCTGTCGCCATTCTGGCGGTACTCGTCTTCGTCGATCTAGCGTTGAGTGCCGCGATCATCAGGCGGTTGCGTGAAACGGAGACGAAGCTCATCGAGATGACGACGCCACCCGCGTCGGGGCTGCCGCTCGGCAGCGCGATGCCGGAGTTCGTGTCGCCCGACGGTCAGGTCTCCAGCGCCGACATCGCCGGCGGCCCGGTTCTGATCGGTTTCTTCTCGGCGGGTTGCCGACACTGCCCGGCCCAGGCTGAGGCGTTGGCTGAGCGCGCGGAGGAGATCGGGGGCGGGGGTGTGCGGGTGGTCAGCTTCCTCACCGTGGGCGAGAACATGAGCGATGAACTGGCCCCGACGTTGCGGAAGGCCGGTCTGCTCGTCACGGCAGGCGACTCGAGCGCGGTGATGACGACCTTCCAGGTGCAGGGCACCCCGGCGTTTCTGATGTTCGGCGACGAGGGGCGGTTGCTGGCCCGCGGCCACGAGCTGACGGAGGTACTCAGCAGCCAATGAGCCCTTTTCAACCTGAACCCCCGCTGTGCTTGTGCTCCGCATCTGAGCTGCGGCCACGACGGCGCGCAAGAGAGGTTGAAAAGCTCCGATGAGGCGGTCGGCATCGTTAATGCGGCGCGCGTTCGGCATCTACTTCGGCGCCGCGCCCTGGGCTGCGGCCGTGAGCATCGTGCTCATGGTGGTGGGTGGCCTGGCCGCGGTAGGCACCGCATGGTTCACCCGGGCGATCATCGACGGCCTCACCGCCAACGACGGATCGACGATCTGGGCTGGTGTCGCCGGCTTCGGCGTCCTGGCCGTCGTGTCCCCCGTCGTCCTGCACGTTTCTCAGTACGCCCAGCGGGATGCGGAACGCCGCGTGACGATCCGCACGCAACAGGAGTTGTTCGCGGCGGTGTCGGCGCATCCCGGTCTGGCCGAGTTGGAAGACAGCTCTTTCCATGATCGGCTCCGGCTCGCGCACGAGGCGAGCCGCTACGCGCCGACCCAGCTCAACACCATGGTCCTGGCGATCGGGCAGGAGACGATCACCGTGGTGGCGTTCGGCGTCACGCTGGTGCGATGGTCTCCCCTGGCAGGGGCACTGGTCCTGCTGGCCGCTGTGCCCACGCTCATCGCCCAGATCCGTCTGGCCCGGATGCGTGGGGCGATGCTGGAACGCACCGTGCCGATGTTTCGCAGGCAGACCTTCTACGCCTCGCTCCTGCTCGACATGCGCGCCGCGAAGGAGATCAGGCTGTTCGGTCTCGGCGCGTTCTTCCAGGGTCGTCTCCTGCGCGAGCTGCGCGCTGCCCAGGCGCAGGAGCGGCACCAGGACCGTCTGGCGCTGTGGGTCGACAGCGCTCTGGCGACGTTGACCGGCGTCGTGTCGCTGGTCGCGTTGGCTGTCTTCGTCGCCCGGGTGGCGGACGGCCGAGGCACCGTCGGCGACCTGGTACTCGTGCTCGCGGCACTGGCCGCGTTGCAGATGTCCGCGTCGGGACTGGTCCGCCAGATAGCGATGCTCGGCGAGACGTTCATCATGTTCGGTCACTACGTCGACATCACCGCGGTGACCCGCGAGGGGCCGCGGTCCAAGCCGCTGCCGGCCGTGCCGCCGCTGGAGCGCGGCTTGGAGTTCGACGACGTGTGGTTTCGGTACGCTCCCGACCACGAGTGGGTGTTGCGCGGTCTGACGTTGCGGATCCCGCGCGGCTCGTCACTGGCGCTGGTCGGTGACAACGGTGCTGGTAAATCCACGGTGGTCAAGCTGCTCTGTGGGTTTCACGCTCCGACCCGAGGCGTCATCCGTTGGGATGGCGTCGACATCACCACTGTCGACCCGGCGTCCCTGCGTGCGCGGATCGGGGCGACGTTCCAGGACTTCATGACGTACGAGTTCTCCGCCCATGACAATATCGCCGTCGGTGACATCACCGCGCTCGACGACCGCGCGCGGGTACGTGCGGCAGCCGCCACGGCCGGCATGGACTCCGTACTCGGAAACCTTCCCAACGGGTACGACACCATGCTGACGCGCGCGTTCAGCGACGGGGACTCGGCCGGGGTCGGTGTCGTGCTGTCGGGTGGACAGTGGCAGCGGCTGGCGCTCGCCCGAGCCGCGCTGAGGGAAGGCGCTGATGTGCTGATCCTCGACGAGCCGTCGTCGGGGCTCGACGTGGCGACCGAGCACGAGATCAACCGACGGCTGATGGCGTTGCGCCGCACACACACCAGTCTGCTGATCTCTCACCGCCTCAACACCGTCCGGGAGGCCGCCAGCATCGCTGTGCTGTCCGGTGGCCGCATTCTCGAACAGGGCAGTCACGACGAGCTGATGGTGTCGGGAGGGCGCTACGCCGAGTTGTTCCGTCTCCAGGCGTCCGGCTACGACGACGCACTCCCGACGCGGGCGGTGACGTGAACGCTCATACGTTGCTCCGGATGTCACTGCTGGGTCCGCTCGAGGCGACTGTCGGCGGCCAGCCGATGGCCATCGGCGGCTCGGGAAAGCGGGCGCTGCTGGCGACGCTCGCCCTCAACCTGGGTACGGTGGTCGGCGTCAGCCGTCTCGTCCAGGTGATCTGGGACGATCGCCCACCGGTGACAGCCACGACGAAGCTGCAGGGCCACGTCTCCGCACTGCGGCAGAGCCTGGTGCGGCTCGGTGGCCCGGAGGCCGTGAACGTGTTGCAGACCCGTCCACCGGGCTACGTGTTGTGCGCTCACCGTACGTCGACCGACCTGGCGCGTTTCGACGAGTTGACGCGGCGCGGCGCCGACGTCCGCCTTCCGGAAGGAGCCGAGCAGCGCGTCGCGTCGCTGTCCGCGGCGCTGCGGCTGTGGCGGGGCAGTGCCTGCCTCGACGTCGGGTCCGCCGGGGTGGCGGCCGTGGCGGCATCGCTGGACGAGCGGAGGTGGCGGGCGATGGAGGATCTCGCTGAGGCACAGCTCGTGCTGGGCGACCACAACAGCGTCATCGACGCGATGGAGCCCCTCGTACGCCAGTGGCCCTACCGGGAGCGGGCCTGGGAACATCTCATAGAAGCGCACATGAGGCGTGGCGACATCGCGTCCGCGCTGGCCGCTCATGACCAGCTGTGCCACGTCCTGGCTGCCGACCTCGGGGTCGCACCTGGTCAGCGAATCGGCCGGCTCGTCAGCATCATTCGGGCGGGCATCGAGCGTTAGCGCATCGTTAGTCGATCGTAAGCGGTCGATGACATGGTGGCCCTGCCGGTAACCGTCGGACCGACGAAGGAGAAGGACCGGATGGTGATCATCAATAGGCTGGGCGACAAGCTGCTGGCCGCACTGCTGCCCAAGGCCAAGGCATCCGCGTGCAACATCTGTCAACGCATCCGCGTTGGGTGCGGAGGTCCCTACTGCTACTACTACTACAATAGGGTGGCTGGATCGCAGGTTCGCTGTTACGCCAACACCGCGGACTACTGCGATGCGCCCTACGTCAGCAGCTCCCCGGGCTGCTGCTGATCGTCGATCCGCTGCCGCCGGCCGGACATCGCTGTCCGGCCGGCGGCACCATCGTGGGAGGCACCTATGACCCCGGGCGCGGCCGGATGGTGAAGTAGTGCTGGAGATGGCCGTGTCGCAGTGGCGGGTACGGCTGCGTCGGTCATTGGCCTTGTTGTCGATGATCGCTGTCGCGGTGGCGGGATTTACTCTGCTCACCGGGGCCGCGGTGACCTCCCGTCTGGACACTGTGGGCACCGTGGCGGCCAACTACCGTCCCGTGTACGACCTCCTGGTGCGGCCCAGGGACGCGGTGCTGCCGCTGGAGCAGCAGCGCAATCTGGTCCAGTCGGGTCAGTTGGCGGGGATGCGCGGCGGGATCACCGTCGACCAGTGGCGGCAGATCCAGGCGGTGCGGGGCGTGTCCGTCGCGGCTCCGGTTGCCATGATCGGGTACGTGATGCGGACCGTGCCCGTGACGGTCGACCTGTCGGATCAGCTGGACCCGACCGCGGAGCGGCAGGTACTGCGGGTGCAGCCGACATGGGTGACGGACGCGGGGTTGAGCCAGATCCCGGACGGGCCGGCATACCTGTACGTGACGCGCAACCGGCTGGATGTGGTGCCGAACAGCGAACTGGAAAGCGGCGGTGGGCTGCCGCCGCCAGAGGAGGTCGATGCCGACGGTCAGCGGGTGAAGATATGCCCGGCGGCGTCGTCTGTCGGCGAGGGGGACTGGCTCCAACCGACGGATCTACGAGCCCGTTCGTCGTTGACGTGCGTCGGCCGCGCGGGATCGAAGGATCGGGAGGGGGGGGCGATGCGCCCGGTCGTCACGCTGGTGTGGACGGTCCCGTTCCTGATGGCCGCGGTCGACCCGGACTCCGAGGCGGCGTTGGCGGGCCTGGACCGAGCGGTCACCACCGGCCGGTACTTCACCTCCGCCGAGAAGCCGACGTCGCATCGCCTGGACGGAATGCGGTATCCCTACTCCAAGCTGCCGATTCTGATCGCGGACCGGCCCCAGATCGAAGGGGCGCTCAGGCTCGACGTGCAGCGGCTGAACCCGGGCGCGACGCAACTGGTTCGCTCCGGCTCGGACGACCAGCGTCTACGCGCGGCCCTGGGAAACGAGTCCGGCACGCCGGTCGCACAAAGAACCATGTCGATCGACGAACCCTACCGGACCATGGTCGACCGGATGCTGCGCCCCGGACAGTTGGCCATCGAATACGACGTGGCGACGGCCAACACCATGTGGCTGCACTCGTTCTGGACCGTCGGACCGGCGAATACGGTGCAGGCCGAGGACGGCCTCAGTGCCCAACCGGCGCCGTACGACTTGAAGATCTGGGGCAAGGGCGCCGACGACGGCGGGTCCTCGCGTCACGTTCCGATGGAGTTCGCCGACACCGGCGTGCGTGGTGGCGTCGCCATCCATCGCAACACGGCCCGGGGGTACGACCCCCAGGCCGGGGGCGTCAACATGCCTGATACCGCGATGGGCGCGGTGGGCACCTTCGACCCGGCCAAGATCTCGCTGGGCAGCGCGTTGTCGGCGGTGCCCATGGACACGTACTTCAACCCGGGCGTCGATGGCGCGGACGAGGCGTCACGGCAGGCGTTGGGCGGCGAGCGACTGGTCCCGAACGCGAACGTCACCGGCCTGCTGAGCCAACCACCGCTGATGCTCACCACCATGGCGGCCCTGCCGGCCATCTTCGACCCCGGTGCCTACAGCACCGAACCCGCCTACCCCGAATACCAGCTCAACACCGCCGCGCCGATCAGCGTGGTACGGGTCCGGCTGGCCGGAGAGGTAGGCATCGACCCGGTTTCCCGCGAGCGGGTACGGGTTATCGCGGAGGAGATCGCGCGACGCACCGGACTGCAGGTCGACATCACGCTGGGATCCTCGCCCACCGCGATGACGGTGCACTACCCAGCGGGCAACTACGGGCGGCCGGACCTCGCCGTGGCCGAACCATGGGTGCAAAAGGGCGTCGCGGCCGTGCTGGTCCACGCGGCCGACCGCAAGAGCGTGCTGCTGTCCGTGCTGGTACTCGCGGTGTGCGCGCTGGCGGTACTCAACGCCAACACCGCCGCCATCCGCGCCAGACGCACCGAGTACGGCATCCTCGCCTGCCTCGGATGGAACCGGCGACACCTCCTCCAACTGATGTTCACCGAGATCGCCGGCATCGGCCTCGTCGCCGGCCTCGTGGGCACCGCGCTCGCGCTCGGGTTCGCCTTCGCCTTCGGGCTGGACATCCCGTGGAGTCACACACTGCTCGCCATTCCCGCGGCGGTGGCACTGGCCCTGCTCGCCGGTGGCTGGCCGGCCTGGCGGGCCGCCCGGCCCGATCCCGGTGAGGTCATCCGTCCCGCCGTGCTGGGTGTCGCCGTACGCCGGCAGGCCCCGCGCCGGCTGTCGACCCTCGCCCTGGCGAATCTTGCCCGCACACCCGGTCGTACCGCGCTCGGCGCGATGAGTCTGATGATCGGGGTCGCCGCGCTGACCATGTTGCTGGCGATCACGTTCGCTTTCCGCGGCACGGTCACCGGTACCCTGCTCGGCGATGCCGTCACCCTCCAGGCCCGCACCGTCGACTACGTCGCCGTCGCGGTCACCATCGTGCTGGGCATCGTCTCCGTCGCTGATGTGCTCTATCTCAACATCTCCGAGCGCGCCGCCGAGTTCGCCCTGTTCGGCGCCGTCGGCTGGACCGGTGCCATGCTGAACCGGCTGGTCGTCATCGAGGCCATCGGCATGGGGGTGATCGGCGGCACGCTTGGCGCCGCTGCCGGCCTCGGCGCGGCAGCGGCCTTCGCCGGGGGCATCACCGCTCCGATCGTCTGGTGTTCCGTGGCCGCTCTGGCGTCCGGCGTTGCCGTCACCGCCCTGTCGGTGGTGGTGCCGATCGCGATGCTCCGCCGACTGCCCACTGCCCAACTGCTCGCCGAGGGATGAGCGGCAAAGGAGTAGATCCGATGCAACGGACGTCAGCTGAGGCGCTGACCGAGGTCAGCGTGCCGCTGGTGTGTCTCACGGATGTGCGGAAGACTTTCCCGCTGCCCGGCGGCGCACCGCTGGTGGCGGTCAACGATGTCAGTCTCTCGATCGCCGCCGGCACCGCGGTCGCGTTGACCGGGCCGAGCGGCTCCGGCAAGTCCACGCTGCTGCACCTGATCGGTGCCGTCGAACGGAGCGACGGGGGCACCATCGACGTCGACGGGCAACGGGTGACTGGCTTGTCCGGCGCAGCGTTGGCCGCGTACCGGCGGCGGATCGGCTTCGTGTTCCAACGGTTCCACCTGCTGCCCACGCTCACCGCCCTGGACAACGTCATGGCACCACTGATTCCGTTCCGCACCGCTTTCGACAAGGCCGCCCGGGCACGGGAGCTGCTGGCGATGGTCGGGCTCGCCGATCGGTCCGCCGCCCTGCCGTCGCGGCTCTCCGGTGGGCAACAACAGCGGGTGGCCATCGCCCGCGCGCTCATCAACCGACCTGCCGTGTTGCTGGCCGACGAACCCACCGGCAATCTCGACAGTCAGACCGGCACCGCCATCGTCGACCTGCTGCTGCGTCTGCGCGACGAGCACGCCACCACCCTCATCATGGCCACCCATGACACCGGCATCGCCGCACGCTGCGACCGCGTCGTTCAGATGCGGGACGGATGCCTCACCAGCCTGGACCGATGAGCTCCCCAAGAAGCAACTGGGCCGGCCGAGGAACCGACCGGCTCATCGGCCGCAATGAGCCCTTCCCAACGACGGTCATGCCTAATCCGCGGCTTCGGTGACCCGGATCAGCACGACACGATCCGGGTAGAGCACCGGGAGGCGCAACCCGGCGGTGTCCAGGACGCGCCCCGAGAGCTGCACTCCGGTCGCAGACCACCAGGGGAGGGCAGCGCCCCAGTCGGCGGCATTGCCGTCGGTGACGTCGCCCGGCGGCTGCGGGCGTACCCGGTAGGCAGCCGCCAGGGCATCACCGGGCACCAGCCCAACCCGTGGATCATGATCGATGCGGGCGCCGCGACCGAAACCGAGGGCGTGGTCTTCGGCATGGCACTCGCCTGGAGCGGCAGCTGGCGGCTGACCGCCACCCGCCGGCCCGAGGGCGGCGTGGCCGTGGCCGCCGGATTCGGACACGAAGGCTTACGCTGGCCGTTGCCTCCCGGCGCGGAACTGGTCAGCCCCCGGATGCTCGGGCTGTACTGCGAGGGCGGCTTCGGTACGGCCAGCCGTGCCTGGCACGACTACACACGGGCGTACGTGCTGCCCGCCTCGGATGAGGTCCGGCCCGTGCTCTACAACTCGTGGGAGGCTACCGGCTTCACCGCCACCGCGCAGGGCCAGCTTGCCCTCGCCCGTACCGCCGCCGCCCTCGGCGCGGAGCTCTTCGTCGTCGACGACGGCTGGTTCGCGCGGCGCGACGACGAAACGTCCTCGCTCGGTGACTGGTGGCCCCACCCGGAGCGCTTCCCGGACGGGCTCGGCGTCCTGTTCGACGAGATCCGCGCCCTCGGCATGCAGGTCGGCCTCTGGGTCGAGCCGGAGTCGGTCAGCCCGGACAGCGAGCTGTATCGGGCCCACCCCGACTGGGTGCTGCGGATGGATCACCGGCGGCACGACACCAAGCGCGACCAGTTGGTATTGAACTTCGCCCGGCCCGAGGTCAGGGACTGGGCGCTGGACTGGTTGAGCCGGCTGGTCGCCGAGCTCGGCATCGACTACCTCAAGTGGGACGTCAACCGACCGTTCACCCAGCCGGGCTGGCCGGAACAGCCGGCCGATCAGGATCTGCTGTGGATCGACCACACCCGGAACGTCTACCGGGTGATGGAGGCCCTGCGCGCCCGGCGCCCGGCCCTGCGCATCGAGACGTGTTCCGGCGGTGGCGGTCGCGTCGACCTCGGCGTGCTGCACCATGTGGACCAGGCCTGGCCGTCGGACAACACCGACGCCAAGGACCGCCAGATCGCACAGCACGGCTTCTCCCAGCTGTACCCGGCGGCGGTCATGGGCGCCTGGGTCACTGATTCACCCAACCCGAACACGCGGCGGGACATGCCGTTGCGTTACCGGTTCCACGTCGGCATGGCCGGTGTTCTCGGCATCGGCGCCGACCTCGGCCGCTGGACACCAGAGGAGCTGACCGAGGCGCGGTCGTTGATCGACGCGTACAAGCAGATCCGGCGTACCGTGCAGCACGGCCGCCAGTACCGGCTCGGCGGGATCCCCGGCGCTGAACGGTCAGCGGTGCAGTACGTCCTCGGCGACGAGGTGGCGGTCCTGGTCTACAACCCGCTCGGCAACGCCAAAAGCGGCCCGCGCCGGCTCAAGCTGGCCGGGCTGGATCCGGACGCGACCTACGAGGTGGTTGCGGGTGGCTCCGCAACGCCGGCTCACGGCCGACTCTCCCACCGCTCACGGTGGTACGGCAGCGTTCTCATGTCCGCCGGCATCCGGCCCGCGGCCTGGGAACCGATCGGCGCCGACTATCGCAGCGACCTCGTGGTGCTCCGCCGCATCCCCACCACCTGACAGGAGGATTCTCTGTGTCTCCGTTCCCCCTCGCCGGAGCAACCCGCAGGCGAACACGCCTTCTCGCGGTCACCGTGAGCGCGGCGGTGCTGGCCACCGCGGCGGTCGGCTACGCCGCCACTGCCCAGGCTGCCGCCGGATGCCGGGTCACCTACAAGGTCACCAGCCAATGGCCCAACGGCTTCGGCGCCACCATCGACATCACCAACCTCGGCGAGCCCCTCAGCACGTGGTCACTGGCCTACACGTTCCCCGCCGGCCAGACCATCACCCAGCTCTGGAACGGCAGCCACACCCAGACCGGGAGTCAGGTCACGGTGAGGAACCTCAGCTACAACGGCCAACTGGCAACGAACGCCACCACCTCGATCGGCTTCAACGGCACCTGGACCGGAACAAACACCGACCCGACCTCCTTCAGCCTCAACGGCACCGCCTGCACCGGCGGCGTCGTCGACCCGACCTCGTCACCGTCGGTCAGCCCATCGGTGTCGACCCCGCCCTCCACCCCGCCGGTCTCTCCGTCGCCGGACAACGGTACGTGCAACGTGGCGCCGGTGGACCCGCAGGCGACGACGGCGGCCCGCAAGCTGCTGTGTTACCTGTACAGCCAGTACGGCAATCACATCCTGTCCGGGCAGCAGGAGTCGACCTGGATCGACGGGCCGGATCACGAGATCAACTACATCTACCGCCATACCGGGAAGTACCCGGCGATTCGTGGCCTGGACATGGGTGACTCGCCGACCTTCGGTAGCCGTGCGGCGGCGTGGTGGCGTTCGGGTGGTATCCCGATGGTCGGGTATCACATGGGATCGCCGGCGCAGGATTCCGATGGCTACGCCGGTTCGCAGATGAACGCGGACATCAATGCCGCCCTGACGCCGGGGACGGCGGACAACCGACGCTTGTTGCAGCGCCTCGACGCGGTTTCGGCGCAGTTGAAGATCGTCGGTGACGCCGGCGGTGCGGTGCTGTGGCGTCCGTATCACGAGGCGGGTGGTACCTGGTTCTGGTGGAGCAAGGAGGGCGGTGCGGCGTACAACCGGTTGTGGCAGTACACGTTCAACTACATGACCCGGACGAAGGGTCTGCACCACCTGGTGTGGATGCATCCGTACAACGGTGAGCCGCAGTCGTCGTTCTACCCGGGCAAGCAGTACGTCGATGTCGGTGGCGCGGATACCTATGCCCGGGACCGAGGGCCGTTGACCTCGTTGTACAACGCCACCCGCAATATCGTGGGCGGCACGATCCCGATCGCTCTGCACGAGAACGGTCGGATCCCGGACCCGAACCAGCTGCAGTCCAGTGGGGCGAAGTGGGTGTTGTTCAACACCTGGCACAGCACCTTCATCGAGCCCTCGACGAACCCGGTCTCGGTGTTCCAGCAGGTCTACCACCACAGCTACGTCATCACCCGCGACGAACTACCCAACCTGAGATGACGACCCGTCGGGGGCGGCCACCACACCGCCCCCGACGTTGCCCACCGAACCGGAGCAGTTCGATGACGGCTCACCGCCCGATGCGAGCGCCCGGTACACCGTGACAACCCGCAATCATCTCTTGGTCGAGCCCGCCGGGCCGACCAGAAGTGGACTCGACAATGAGACGACTCGGCGCCCTGCTCCTCGCCGCCGCCGTTGCGACCCTGATGGCCGCCGTACCCACGCCGGCCTCCGCCCGGCCGCAGAAACCGGCCCACGTCCGGCTCGCTGACGAACGGGCGACGCCGGAGACCCGTTCCCTCTTCGCCTACCTGCGCGCCCAGCGTGGTAAGGGCGTCCTGTTCGGACACCAGCAGACAACGGAGTTCGGGCTCACCTTCGACACTGCGGACGGCGTCAGCTCAGACGTGCGGGCCGGCGTCGGCGACTACCCCGCCGTGTTCGGATGGGACATGAGCGACGAGGGCTACGGCTCTTCGCCCGGCACGCCGGAGGAAAAGTTCGCCACCTACGTCAAGCTGGTCAAGGCGGCCCACCGGGTGGGCGGCATCAACACGATCAGCGCCCACATGAACAACTTCGTCACGGGTGGCAACTACGGTGACACCAACGGCGACGTGGTGGCACGGATCCTGCCGGGCGGCGACCACAACGGCGAGTTCCGCGAGTACCTCGACCGGGTGGCCCGGCTGGCCCACGCCATCACCGACGACCGCGGCCGGCCGATCCCGGTCATCTTCCGTCCCTTCCACGAGAACAGCGGATCCTGGTTCTGGTGGGGGGCCGCGCATGCCTCACCGTCGCGGTACATCGAGTTGTGGCGCTACACCGTCGAGTACCTCCGCGACACGAAGAAGGTCCACAACTTCCTCTACGCCTACTCTCCGGGCGGCTCCTACGGCGGCGTCAGCGACGTCTACCTGCGCACCTACCCGGGTGACGACTTTGTCGACGTGCTCGGCTACGACAGCTACGACGGCAGCGACGCCTCGCCGCAGTGGGTCAACGGTGTCGTCGCCGACCTGGCGATGCTTGCCCGAATCGCGGACGAGAAGGGCAAGGTCTCCGCCGCCACCGAGTACGGCATCAGCGGCGCGCTCAAGGCGAACGGAAGCAACGGCAACCTGAACTGGTACACCCAGGTTTTCGACGCCATCAAGGCCGATCCGGACGCCCGGCGCACGACCTACGCGATGACCTGGACCAACTTCGGCGCCGAGCAGTTCTTCGTGCCCCACCCGGCGACCGACGACCTGCCCGAGCACGAGATGCTGCCCGACTTCCGCGCCTTCTACGACGACCCGTACTCCGTGTTCGCCGACGAACTGGCCCATGTGTACAACCGCCGCACCAAGGCCGTTTCCCAGCAACCGTTGGCGCACATCGTGTCTCCCACCGACCGGGAGCGGGTGACCACGCCGACCACGACGATCCGGGTCAAGGTGGCCAACGCCAAGGCGTCGCGGGTGTGGTACACGGTGGGTGACAAGGCGAAGCAGTACCCGCTGCGCTACGACCCCGCCAGCGGCTACCACACCGGCACCTGGCAGATCGGAGCGGCTAACCTCGACAACACCGTCACCCAACTGAAGGTCAAGGCCGCCATTCCCGGCCGGGCGCGCTTGGAGCTGACCAACAGCGTCATCCTCGGTGCCAAGCCGCCGATGCCGCCGGGTGTGGTGGACGACTTCGAGGGCCACCCCGACGACACCGCGCTGCGGTCGGAGTACAGCACCTACGGGTCCAACACCATCTCGCTCGCCGACGCGAACGGCGGCACGGCGCTCAAGTTCGACTACGACTTCACGTTCCAGACCTACACCGGCATCGGTAAGCGGCTGGCGGGTGACTGGTCCGACTACAGCGGTCTCTCCCTGTGGCTCACGCCGGACGGGTCGAATCACAAGCTCGTGCTCCAGCTCAATGCCGGGGGCGTCTCCTACGAGGCGTACCCGTCACTGGCGGGCACGGTGCCCGTACAGCTGACCATCCCGTTCTCGCAATGGCGGCCGGCCCCGTGGGACACCGCGAACGCGGACCGGCGCATCACCCCGGAAGACCTGCGCAACCTGTCGCAGTTCAACATCTTCGTCAACCAGGCCGACGGGGTCGGTGTGACGCGCGGATCCGTCCTGCTGGACGACCTGCGAGCCAGCTGACGCGAGCGCGCCGGGCCTGGTCACCCGCGCGGGTGACCAGGCCCGGCGCACGCCGTCTCAGCGAGTGCCGGTGACCGTGGCCCGGATCGACAGCGCGGCCGCCGAGCGGGCCCACTCGCTGAAGTCGAAGGGGACCGCCGTCAGGTCGATGAGCGCCGGATCATCCTCGTAGGTGTTCCGGAGCCCCCGGGCCACCGCGGCCTCGGCCACCTCGTAGAGGGGCAGGCCCTCGCCGGTCAGCAGGATCCGCTCCGGGTCGAGGATGTTGGCCGCGTGCCCGATGAGCACTCCCAGCGCGTATCCCGCGGCCTGGAATACCGCTTCGCTCTCCGGGTGCCCCGAACGGGCCTGCTCGACCGCCTCCTCGTAGGTCGACCGCCCGGGGAGCTGACGCATGATCATCTCGGTCATGAGGAAACTGGAGACGCAGCCGCGGTGGCCGTACCCGCACTTCGGGCCGGTCGGGTCGACCAGGAGGTGACCGAACCGGGGCGGCCGGCCGTGCGCACCCTGCACCAGGCGTCCTCCGGAGACAATTCCGAGACCGACACCCGCGCCGACCGTGATCAGCACCATCGAGTCGGCTCCGGCCCTCGCGCCGAACCAGTGCTCGCAGAGGGTGAGCGCCTGCACATCGTTGTCCACGGCGGCCGGTAGGCCAGTGGCCGCGGTCAGGGCCGAGGCGAGCGGCACTCCCCGCCAGTCCAGAAACCCGGCGTCCAGCACGACACCGTCCTGCACGGCTGAACCGAGCGTCACGCCCAGGCCGGTCAGACCGCCAGGGCCGGTCAGATCGCCGACGCCGGTCGCGACGGCGGCGACCTGCGCCACCACGTCGTCCGCCTCGGTGGACGCCAACGTCTCCTCGGCCGAACCCACCAGCGTGGCGGTCAGGTCGGTCACGGCCGCGTAGAGCCGGTCGGCAGTGAGCTTCACTCCGAGGAAGTGGTGCGACCCGCCCTTAACGTGCAGCAGTTCCGAGGGACGCCCGGTTCGCGAACGCAGCTCGGTGCCCCCCTCTGCGAGCAGGCCCGCCGCGACCAGGGTTCCGGTGAGCCGGCTGAGCGTCGGGCGGGACATCCGCAGGCGGGCCGCGATCTCGGCGCGCGGCATCGGACCGTGGACGAGGAGATCCAACAGCACCTCGCGCGCGCCCTCGGTGAGGGCCGGCCACGGCGAGCGGACTGCGGTCGACATCAATCGAACCTTACCCCGCGGCCGTCACCGGGGAGTGCTGGCCGCCGGCGACCTGGAGGCCCGGCTGGCTTGTCAGTCGTCGACGAGCTGCTGCTGATCGGGTCGATACGCAGTTGGTAACCGGAGTGCCGGATGTACCGGCTGGGGAAGTACATACAGGTTGATGTCGTCTTCGGTGAAAAGCTCCCCCTGCCACCAGAGGTGCTGGTACTGCCCGACGTCGACGAGCCGTTGCTGGCCCCGCTGGCGCTGGCGTGGAAGCTGATGTGGCTGGCCACCGACATGTCCCGCAGGGCAAGGACCTCTACGACGCGGTCCTGCTCGCCGAACACACCACCGTCGACCAAGCTCTCGTCCGCCAGCTCATGCGACCGGAACTCGGCGCCGAAGCCGACACCTTCACCGCCGAAACCGTCCTGTCCTGGCAGGTCGACTGGACCAACTTCACCGACGAGTACCCCGAGACCACGGGCACCGCCGAGCGGTGGACCGATCGGCTCGCGCTGGCCCTCGACCGTGCCTGGACGTGACCCGGCTCACCCCTACCCACGTCACGAAACGAGGCCGTGCGACGGGTCCAGGACGCAACCTGACGCGCCCGAGCAGCTCACCGCTGGGAGGTCACACTCGGCTGGACGCGCCGAACAGGTAGCGCAGCTCGTCCAGCATGACGACCAGTACGCCGGTGACCAGCGCGCCGGCGACGACCAGGACCGCTTCACCCGGGCGTACCGGTCCGGCCGGCGCGAGCGCGCCGGCGACGGCGCAGCCGATGAGGAAGGCGTTGCGCCACACATGGTGCCGACCCAGAGGTGCCGCGGCGCGGCCGAAACAGCGGCAGGTGCCGCCGCCGCGCCGCAGGTTCGCGACGATGGCGGCGGTGAAGGCGAGCAGCAGGGCGGCGGACGCGAGGAAGCCGGCCGGCGGGAACACGGCCAGCAGGGCGACCGCGGTGAGCTCGGCGGCGACCACGGCCGCGGCGAGTGGGCCGGCCGGCCGGTAGCCCATGTCGCGCACCGAGCGGGTGAACTCGCGGTAGGCGTCGCGGCCGGAGATCTTGCCTACCGCCGCCACCAGCAGGACCGTGCCGAGCAGCACCCGGCACCCGATCTCGACGTACATGTCATCGCCTCCCTCTGGCCACGCCGAGGATCGCCTCACGGGGCACCACCCCGAAGTGTCGCGAGTCCTGGCTGTGGGTGTTGTCTCCGCGCACCGTCACGGCGCCGTCGGGTTCGAGCCGGTGCACGCGTTTGACCATCCACGCCAGGTCCGCGTCCGGGACGACGTCACGGGCCCGGAAGACGACGAGGTCACCGACGGCCGGTCGCCGCCCGACGCGGACGACGAGCCGGTCCCCGTCGCGCAGCGTCGGCGCCATGCTCTCTCCGCGTACGACCACCAGGCGCCAGCGACGGCGCAGCCAGCCGGTCATGTCGCCGCCAGTTGGTAGCCGTCGGCCTGGAGGCGGAACAGCCGCGCGTACTCGCCGTCGGCCGCCATCAGCTCGTCGTGCGCGCCCGACTCGACGACGCGTCCGGCGTCGAGCACGACGATGCGCCGCGCGTCGCGCAGGGTGCTCAGCCGGTGGGAGATCAGCAGCCCGGTGCGGCCGTGGCGGATCCGGGCCAGCGAGGCGTGCACGCGGGCTTCGGCATCGGCGTCGAGCCCGGAGCTGGGCTCGTCCAGGACGAGCAGGTCGGCGTCGGCGCGCATCAGGGACCGGGCCAGCGCGACCCGCTGCCACTGCCCGCCGGAGAGGGTCACCCCGGGCTCGCCGTCCTGGTCGGCGAAGGTACGGCTGAGCAACGTGTCGTAGCCGTGGGGCAGGGCGCGGAGGCGCTCGTGGATCTCGGCGCGCGCGGTGGCCTCCTCGACCTGCGCGGTCGTGTGCGGCAGCCGGCCGATGCCGACGTTCTCCGCCGCGGTCAGGTCATAGCACATGAAGTCCTGGAACACCGCCCCGATCCGCTGGCGCAACGTCTCGACCCGCAACTCGCGCAGGTCCACGCCGTCCCAGGTGATCCGGCCACGGTCGGGGTCGTAGAACCGGCAGAGCAGCTTGACGAGGGTGCTCTTGCCGGCGCCGTTGAGGCCGACGAGGCCGACGGCCTCACCGGCGGTCAGCGTGAGGTCGACGCCCCGCAGGATCCAGGGGCCGTCCTCGTCGTAGCGGAACCACACGCCCTCGAACCTGATCGCGGTGCGCAGCGGCGGCGCCGGCTGGGTCCCGTCGGCCAGGTCGGCGGGACTGTCGAGAACGGCGACGTAGTGCCGGAACAGTCGCATGGCCGTGCCGGCCTCGCCGAGCTGACCGGCGATGCCGGCCAGGCCGCTGTGTGTCGCGGCGAGAGCGGCCAGCAGGAGGGTGAGGTCACCGAGGCTGAGCCGGCCGCGGACCGCGGCGTTCACCGCGATCACCGTCGCGGCGAGCGTCACGGCGGCACCGGCCAGCGCCCAGCAGGTCTGCACCACCGTGGCGTGCCGGGCGGCGGCCAGTTCGATCCGGGCTGCCCCCCGCACGGCGCCTGCGAGCCGGTCGTGGAAGAACCGGCCGAGGTCGTAGAGGCGCACCTCCCGGGCGGCGCGCAGGTCGGTTAGCACGGCCTGGAACAGGAACCGGGCCCGGAACAGGCCGGCGCTGTCCTCCACGGCCCGCGCGGCGCGGCGGGACAGCCGCAGCTGGATGAGGAACTCGGGCACGGCCACGGCGAGCAGCAGCAGGCCGGCCGGCGGCCACAGGGACGTCAGAATGGCGGCGAAGCCGCCGATGGTGACGACGTTCTGTGCCACGTCGACCGTGAACATGACGACCGCGTACGGCGCCTGGTTGGCGGCCTGCTGGGCCAGCGCCAGCCGGTCGCGCAGGGCTGGCTGCTCGAAGGGGCCCAGGCCGAGGAAGCTGTTCAGCTTCCGGTACAGCCGCACGTCGGCGGCGATCGTGATCGCGTTCTGCAGCGCCGTGGTGAAGTAGCCGGACAGACGGCTGGCGATTGCCGCCAGGGCCCCCAGGACGGCGATCACCACGGCGTACCAGGTCGCGGTTGACGGGTTGGCCGAGCGGCCCTTGCTGACCTCGTCGAACAGCAGCTTCGTGAACCAGGCGATGCCGACCGGCGGCGCCGCGCCGACGAGGACCAGAGCGACCATGGCGGCGAGCGCCTTCGGGTCGGCGCAGCCCAGCCGCAGGGCGGCTCGCAGTGTGGCCACGGTCAGGCCAGGACCGGAAGCTGGTGGCTGGAGTCGACGACGACGCCGTCGACGACCGAGAGCACAGCGGGGAACCCCTTGACCTGGAACTCCTTCTCGGCCTGCGGCTCCGACATGGTGGCCGTGTCGAACCCGGCGAGGCGGGGGGCCATCGCCGCCGTCTCCGCCGGCGTGCCGATCATGAACACGAGGGTGTCGTGGCGGTAGCGCTCGGCGTCGGCGGTGAGAGCGTCCAGGAGAGTCTGGCACGGTGGGCAGGTGGGGGTCAGCATGACCACCGTGCGCCGGCCGGTGGTCAGGTCGGCGTGCGGGAAACCGGTGACGTCCAGGCCCGGGGCGGGCAGCACCTCGGGGACGGGCTCGCCGTCGTGGTCGTGGCCGGCCTGCATCTCACGCAGCCGCCGGGCGAGGGCCAGGGTCAGGACGAGGTTGAGCACGGCGACCGCCCCGACGACAGCGACAGCGGCGTGGGCGAAACCCGACATGGGAACTCCTCGGCGAGTCAGAGGGGTGGGGGCCGCGCCGGCCGGCGCGGCCCCCCGGGAAAGTCAGGTCAGCAGACGCCGGCCTTCTTGACATAGCAGATCGCCCGCGACGTCGAGGTCACGCACGCGCCGTTGCAGTTGTAGTAGCCCTGCCGGTAGCGGCGGAAGTAGTCGCCGCCCGAGCAGTAGCCGTCGGACGCGACGCACGAGCACTTCTGGCCGTGCTCCGGCACGCAGGCGCCGGCCACCTCGCGGCCGAGCACCTTGCCGAGGACGGCGTCGCCGACGCGGGCGATGATCTTGGTCATGGCAGACCTCCTTTGTGGGTGGTTGCCGATCACTGTGCTGGACGCCGCTGCGCTTGCCCTGCGCTTCTACTGCGCGCGGGCTGCGTCCCGCCAGTGGGCCAGCCGTTCGCGCAGGTCACCGGCGTACGCGGCGTTGAAGTGCTCGAAGGTGCGCAGCGCCTCCCCGCCCAGCGCGACGGCCCGGTCGTACCTGCCCAGGGCGGCCTGCGCCCGCGCCAACAGGCTCAACGAGTTCGCGAGCGGGAACGGCTGCCCGATGCCGCGCAGCATCGCCACCGAGCCCTCCAGTTCGGCCACCGCCTGACCCGCGTCGCCCTCCTCGAGGTGCACCTTCCCGAGCAGCCGGCGGGAGATCGCCTCGCCCCACTCGTGGCGCATCTCGCGGAACGCCGACACCGTACGGGTCAGCAGCCGGCGTGCGGCGACGCTGTCCCCGCAGGCGAGATGCGTCGCGGCCAGCGCCTGCTCGGCGGTGGTCACGCTCATCCGGTCACCGAGCCGGCGAGCGGCGGTCACCGCCTGCCGCAGCTGCTCCAGCGCCTGCGGCCACTGCTCGGCATGCCGATGCAGCAGCCCGATGCTCTCCCGCGCGAGCGCCTCGCCCCACAGGTCGCCGCCTTCCTCGAACAGCCGCAGGGCCGCGGCGTAGGCGGCGTGGGCGAACGGGGAGGTGTGCTGGTACTGCCCGTGCTGCATGCCGAGGGCCAGCAGCACGTGCCCGCCGACCGGGCCGACCGGCCAGTGCGCGGCGCACAACCGCACCATCAGCAGCAGCGCGGCGTCCGCCTCCCGCAACCGACCGAGCTGACGGCAGCACAGCGAGTAGCCCTGCAACGCGACGAGCCGGTGCGCCAGCGCGTCGCGATCACCACGGCGCTGCCCGCCCAGTGGTCCGCAGCCGTCCCGATGTGCCGCGCGCAGCAGCGGAACGGCTTCGGCGTGCCGGTTCAACACCCGGTAGGCCGTGCCCAGGTGGAGCCGCAGCGACATCCGGGTCGGCAACGGCAGGTCGGCGTGGTGGTCGAGCACGCCGCGCAGGCAGTCGACGAACTCGGGCAGGTGTTGGCTGCGCATCATCGCGAAATTGCCCATCGTGTGGGCCAGCCGTCCGGCCAGGTCGACCGCGCCCAGCCCCAGCAGGTCCCGCACCGCCGCGACGAGGTTCTCCAACTCCGCCTCGAACCAGTCCACGGCGTCCCCGGCGTCGATCACGCACTCCACGTCCGCGACCGGCAGGGCCCTGCAGGGCAGTGACGCGGCGGCGCGTTCGGCGTACGCGTGCAGTCGCGCGTACCAGGTGATCACCTCATCGGCGGTGACGTCGGTGCGCTCCCGGGCATGCAACCGGACCAGGTCGTGCATACGTACCCGGCCGTCGGGATCCGCGGTCAGCAGATGGGACCGGCACAGCTGTTCCAGCAGCGGCTCGGTGATCTCGTCCCACATACCGAAGCTGCGCAGCGACGTACGGCTGAGCACCGCGAGCAGCCGCGCGGCGGGCGGTGGCAAACGCTCGAACCCGACGGTGAAGCTGGTGCGCACGTCGAGCCCATCGAGCGACAGCTCGTCGAGGCGGCGCCGCTCGTCGCGCAGCCGGTCGCGCAGCCGTGCCACGGTCATCGCGTCCCGCTCGGCCAGCCGCACGCCGGCGATGCGCAACGCCAGCGGCAGACGGCCACACAACTCCACGACGTCGGCGGCCGCCGCGGCCTCCCGGTTGATCCGCTCGGCACCGGCGAGCCCGGCCAGCAGGTCCAAACCGTCGTCGACCGGCAGGACGTCGAGTGTGACGACCTGGGTGCCCGGCAGCCCGGGCAACGCCGCGGTGCTGGTGATGAGGGCGCTGCCGCCGGCGGACGGCAGCAGAAGGCGCACCTGGGCCGCATCCGCCGCGCTGTCCAACATCACCAACATGGGCTGGTCGGCGAGCACGGATCGGTACAGCGCCGCGCGTTCCTCGGCCGCTACCGGGATGGCCTCGCCGGCCACCCCGAGGGCACGCAGGAAGGCGCCGAGCACCGCGCCGGGTCGTGCCGGGTCCGTGGTGTTGCCGCGCAGGTCCGCGTACAGGCACCCGGCGGGAAAGCGATGGCGGCACTCGTGGGCCGCCCGCAGCGCCAGCGTGGTCTTGCCCGTCCCCGCAAGCCCGGTCACGACGACGACCTGAGCAGCCCCGGCGGCTGATGGGGGCCGGCCCAGCAACGACAGCAGCAGCCCGAGTTCCTTGTCCCGTCCGACGAAGTCACCGGTGACGCCGGGGAGCTGGTTGGGACGTACCCATGCTCGCGGGGACGGGTCCTGCTCGCTGCCGAGGATCTCCCGGTGCAGCTGCTGCAGCTGCGGCCCCGGGTCGATGCCGTGCTCGTCGGCGAGAATCCGGGCCCCGTCCCGGTACACGGCGAGCGCCTCCGCCTGCCGGCCGCTGCGGTGCAGGGCCACCATGAGCTGGCCGCGCAGCCGTTCCCGCAGCGGCTGGTCACGCACCAGTGTGGTCAGCTCCGGCACCAGATCCTGATGCAGACCGAGCGACAGCAATGCCTCGACGCGCAGCTCGATCGCGTGCTGACGCAGCTCGCGAAGCCGGTCGCGCTCGAAGTCGACCAGTCGTGCACCGACGTCGACGAACGCGTCGTCGCGCCAACGCGCCAGCGCGCGGTCGAGCAGCTCCACGGCACGCCGGGCGTCGGTGGCGGCCGCAGCGGCCTGTACCTCGGTGCCGAACTCCGCCGCGTCCACCACCACCGTGGCGTTCAGCTCGTAACCAGGTGACCTGGTGAGGATCAACTCCGGCGTCGCACTGCGCCGGACCGAGGCGACGACCGCCTGGACCCGGTTACGCGCTCCTGCGGGCGGGTGGTCCGGCCAGAGACCGTCGATCAGACGGTCGACGGAGACTATGCGTCCACGATGGGCCGCCAGGCCCGCCACGAATGCCCGTTCCAGCGGGGCGAGCGACACAGCTACCCCGTCGACGCTCAACTCGATTCGTCCGAGGACGCCGATCCGATACCCGCACACCGCGCAAAGCTAGCGCGGTGTGCGCCGGTTGCGTCTCGGGGTACCTGTGCCGGCGCTGGCGCAGTTCTGCGTTTGTATGCCGATCAGCCCAGCCCGGCGAGGAACGCCTGGATGGCCGTGATTCCGCAGCGCAGTTCTTCGTCGGGCAGGTGGCCGAAGGCCAGTACGATGCCGGCGGGCGAGTTCGCGGGGTCGACCCGGTAGAACTCGGCCAGTGGGGTCACGGCCACGCCGAGCTCGGCCAGCTGGGCCACCATGGCGGTGGCCAGGTGCTGGGGCAGCAGCAACGTCGCGGTCGACCCGCGGGGGCCGATCATGACGCGGACGGGGTGCGGCACCGGGTCGAGTGCGGCCCGCACCTGCTCGCGCCGCTCGGTGAAGAGCCGGCCGATCCGCGTGGCTCGGTGCACGAGTACGCCGTCCCGCAACAGCCGGGCATACGCGGCCTGGGTGGTACGGGCGACCGGCCCGTCGTCGTCGCCGATCAGGCCCGCGATGCGCGGCGTGAGCTCGCGCGGTATCACCAGATACGCCAGGCCGGGGGGAGCGAGACTGTCACCGATCGTGCCCGCCATGGCCACCCGCTGTCCGCCGGCCAGGCTGAACAGCGCCGGCAACGGCAACCCGTCACCGGAGCTGGCCTGTTCCGTATTGATGTCGACCAGATATCCGCCGGTGCGGAAGGCCCAGTCCACCAGGGCATGACGTTGGTCCAGCGTCAGTACCGTGCCGAGCGGATGGTTTCCCTCCGCGAACACCACCGCGACGTCGGCGGCGTCTG
Organism: Micromonospora sp. KC721; assembly: GCF_004348355.1. NCBI lineage: Bacteria > Bacillati > Actinomycetota > Actinomycetes > Micromonosporales > Micromonosporaceae > Micromonospora > Micromonospora sp. KC721. Next base: position 46,202 of record NZ_SMJY01000011.1, read on the forward strand.
CCTGTTGCGGGACCGCATTCTCCGGCAGGGCGCCGACCGTCCAGCCGGCCTGCCGTCCAGCCAGCACCGGATAGGCCGGTGCGGGCTGCTCCACCGCGATCCGGCGGCCCACCGACTGCGCCTGGCCGATCGCCTCGAACAGCAGCCAGCAGGCCTGACGTAGCCCGGACGCCACGACCACCTCGTCGGCGTCCACTCTGATGCCCCTGGTGCGGCGCAGGTGCGCGGCGATGGCCTCCCGTAGGGTGGGCATACCCAGTGGTGCCGTCTGATCCAACGGAGGCTGGTAACTGGCCTCCCGCCACGCGGCACGCCAGGCGGCCAACGGGAACGCGCGGGTCGGGGCGGGGCCGGGGGTGAAGTCGCATACCCGACGGGCCGGTGCCGCCAGTGCCCTGCGTCGGTGTCGCGTCGGGTCGATCTGCAGGTGCCGGACGTAGGTGCCCGAGCCGGGCCTGCTCTCCACCAAACCCTTCGCCAGCAGTAGCTCGTACGCCGAGATGACCACGCCCCGGGACACGCCCAACAGCCGAGCCAGGTCCCTCGTCGATGGCAGCCGCGTCGCGGGAGCGAGCTGACCTCGGTGAATGGCGCGGGCCAGTTGGGTCACCAGTTGCTGAGGCAGATGCTCCGTGCGCTCGCGGCGCAGGTTGATGTGGACGGTGAGCTGATCGGCTCCGCGCATGTTTCCCCCCATTGTCTCGACGGCTGTCCGACCCGCGATGGTCGACCGGCCCGGCCCTCCAAGGCTTTGGTCGGCACCGCGCTCCGGTCACCGGGCATGGCGCCACGCCGCTGTGACCTGGGTACCGTCGGTCGATGCAGGTCAGCGGCGCGCTTCGGCGGGGACGGGCCGAGCCCGCCCAGGGACAGTGCCACGCGCTCCGGCTGATCCGGCGCGATTCTGGACGCGGCTGGACAACGCTGGACACCGGGTGGTCACGACGCGCCCAGCACTGCGCGCAACGCCGTCAACCGGGCGTTCCCCGCGCCGCCCTGGGCGTTCCTTCGGCGCGCACGCCGATCTTGACCATCGGCTGCGTACGGTGACCGCGGCCGCCGCGACTGCCGACCTGGACCGTCGGCACACCGGTTCGCGGCACCTCGCGGGCTACGGGTGGCGCCCCAGCTGAGCTCGGACATCCGACGGCCATGGAACGCTCTGAGCGCCCCGTGGGTCGCGGCCACCGACCTGGACCGTCCACGGCGGTCGTCGCCGCGCTGCGGGCATTGCGTCCCCGACGGGGTGATGCCCCTGACCCCAAGACTGTCGAAACCCACCTGAGCAGGGTCTCTATCGCACGTTGGCGTGCGCGACGCACTGCCATGGCTTCCCAGTGCTCGCCTGAGGCCAGTGCCGGTCAGGCGGGATGGCGGCGGTCACATCAGCACGCCGGGTCCGCGCTCGAACCACCACACCTAGCGGGCGGAATCACCCAACGAGACACGCCCCGACCGCTACGTGCGAGCACGTAGCGGTCGGGGCGGCGGCGTCAGCAGGTCGATTTCGGCCGATCCAGGTTGTTGACCAGGCGCGCCAGGACGGCAGGTGCCTTGGCGAGCGACAAGTGGTCGACGCCCGGGTTGTCGGAGAACTCGAAGCGGTGGCACGGCATGGTTGACCAGACGGCGATCGCGTCGTTGGTGATGTCCTCCTGGTTGCCGTCACCGGGACGGTCGAACAGCGGGGCCGTCGCGGGGTCGAACACCTGCCCGATCGTGAGGTTGGGCAGCGTGATACCGACGACCGTATACAGCCCTGACCCCTTCTCGGCGTAGACGTCGACGCCGGGGAAGGACGCCGGGTCGGCGAATTTCACGAACCCGGTGTAGTGGGGCGCCACGCGCCACGCGATGGACAGGCCGGCACGCTCGAACAGCCTGAGGTTGTCCCTGGGGGTGTAGTCCGCCGCCGGCGTCGTCGTGCGAACCACCACCTCACGGTTGCCGAAGACGGCCGGGTCGGCGGCGCTCATGTACGTCGACGGGTGCGACTCGTACATGAGCGCGCTGCTCCGCGCGTTCGCCGATGTGCTCGGGTAGGAGAAGTCGGTGATGTTGAATCCGGTGAAGAGCACCCCGTAGAGCAGCCCCTGGCCCGGCCAGTTGCCGGCAATCGGGGTGAACCCGTGGATGTACTTGGTGCGCCAGCTCTTGGTGGTGTGGGTCAGCAGGTACTGGGCGTAGAGCGGGCCGTTCGAGTGGCCGACCAGATGGACGGGGATGTTGCCGTTCTCGCGGTACGTCTGCTCGATCAACGATATCGTCCGCCGCAGGAAGTCGCCCTGGTCGGGGGTGCGCCGGGAGTCGTAGCCGGCCACGCGGATGTCCTTGTTACGCACGTAGCCGCGCCGCTCCAGAGCCGAGTAGAGCGGATCGTAGAAGGGTGCGCTCTCGGTGCGCCCGTAGTCCTTGATCTCGACCGTGACGCCCAGCTGCTCGCTGAAGCGCTCCGCCATGGGCTTCGCCGGGTCGGTGCTGTACCTGAAGGTCATCAGCTTGTCCCGGCAGACCTGGCTGAAGATGGAGGTGGTGTCGTTGCCGTACCAGTCCTCGAAGTGCCCCGTCGCCGGGCAGCTCGGATGGCTGGGCTGCCGGTAGGCGGTCACCTTGAGTTTGGTGAAGTGGAAGGCCGGAAAGACGACAACCGGTGTGCGGGCGGCGCTGCTGGCGACGCGTTCCTCGGCAACCGCCGTGGTGCTCGAAGCGAGAAGCCCCACCGCGGCGGTCAACGCCACCACGGCGATCCGGATCCTACGTCTCACGTTTTCTCCCCCTAACTGCCCGTACGCTTGGCGTTTCGCGGGCGGTCGCGATACCTGATCTCACTCGCCGAGTGGCCCGATCCGACCGTCACCGGAGCCGTCCTGCTCGCCCACGCTCGCTTTCCACCTCTCGGCCAGTGCGTGATCTAAAGCGTCGGTGCCGGTTGGCGGTCGTAGCGGACCACTTCGCCGCCGGAACCGGTGGACCAGACGCGGCGGCCCGGTGCGGCCGGCGAGCGTCGTGCTCCTGATCGCCGACGAGAGTGGTCCTGCCCAATGCCCGTCGAACTGGTCCATCGAGCGGCGGCGGCCCGGATCACGATGGGGTGGACCCCAATCCCTGCCGGAGGAGCACCATGCAACCCATCCGTATCCTCACCACCCTCGCCGCGCTGGTGTGCCTCGCGACGGCGGGCGCGGCGACCGTTGCCACGACGCCGGCCGCCGCCGTTTCGGCCCCCGCTGCGACCGAGGCCCCGACCTGCGAGGTCGATCTGCTCACCTTCGGGGGCTTTCAGGTGTTCATCTCGGTCGCGAACACCACCACCGCTCCGCTGACGAACTGGACGGTCCAGTTCACGCTGCCGACGTCGTCCAGGATCGAGTCCCGGTTCAACGGCACGATCACGCTCAACGGCACGGCCGGCACCTTCCACCCGGCCTCTTGGATCGCCACGCTGGCGCCGGGCACCGAGGCCAACGTGGGCTTCGGCGGCAGCGGAACGGCTCCGACCGCCTTCGCCCTCAACGGCGTACCCTGCACCTTGGTGTAGCGCGACCGGGGACAGCCGCCGGGTCCGCGCCGGTCGGCCGGGCGTCCGATCGATGGCCCGGGTCACCGCCGAGGGCTCGCATATACCACTGAGGCCACACGGGTATCGCGGTCATCCCAAACCCCACCCGGCCGCAAACGACGCCGACCAGGGTCGGGCGGGCGGCGCGTGCCGGACCGGTCGCCGGCACGCGCCGGGTGTGGGTCAGGCGCCGCAGTAGAGGAGGCGGTTCGGCGTGCCGGCGACCACGCCGCCGACCACGCCGGCCGTCGCCCGGCTGGTCAGATAGCTGGCGACCTGGGCGGGGGTCCAGGTCGGGTTCGCCGAGAGGGCGAGCGCGGCGCATCCGGTGACATGCGCGGCGGCCATCGAGCTGCCGCTGATGGTGGTGGCCGCGCTGTCGCCGGTGTGCCAGGTGGACGAGATGTTGGCCCCGGGGGCGTAGAGGTCCAGGCAGCTGCCGTAGTTGCCGCTCGGCATCCGCGCGTCGGACGACGTGGTGCCGGCGACGGTGATCGCACCCGGCACCCGCGCCGGCGAGTAGTTGCAGGCGTTGCCAGCCGAGCTGCCCGCCGCCACCGCGTAGGTGATGCCCGAGGAGATCGAACGGGTCACCGCGGCGTCCAGGGCCGAGTTGGCCGCCCCGCCGAGGGCCATGAGTGCCACCGCCGGCCGGACGGCGTTCCCGGTGACCCAGTCCACCCCGGCGATCACCGCCGCGTAGCTGCCGCTGCCGTTGCAGTTGAGCACCCGTACCGGACGGAGCCGGACCTCCTTGGCGACTCCGTACCGGGTTCCTCCGACGGTGCCGGCCAGGTGCGTGCCGTGGCCGTTGCAGTCGTCGGCGGGAAGCGCGCCGTCGACCAGGTCGGCCCCGCCCCCCGCGCGGCCACCGAAGTCGGTGTGCGTGCTCCGCAGGCCGGTGTCGATGACGTACGCGTGCACGTTGTGCGCGGTGTTCGGATAGGCGTACCGACCGTCGAGCGGCAGGCTGCGCTGATCGATCCGGTCCAGCCCCCACGAGGGCGGGTTGAGCTGCACGCCGGGCCCGATGAGGGGCGTCGTCCGGTTCTGCTCGACGTACGCCACGGCCGGGTCGGCGGCGAGGCGACGGGCCGCCCGCTCCGGCATGCGTACCTCGAATCCGGCCAGGGCGTGGCGGTAGACGTGACCGATGGTGCCGCCGTGGCGGGCCTTCAGCCGGTCCGCGACCCGGGCGACTTCGGCGGGGGCGCCGACCCGGGCTGTCGGGCGCACCAGCTCGTCGCGGAGCACGACGATGAAACTGCCTGGTACGGCGTCGGTGCCGCCGGCGTGGCGGATCGTCCCCTCGGTCGCGGTCGCGGTGGCCGCGAGGGCGTCGCCACCCGGGGCCAGCACGGCGGTCAGCGCGACCACCAGGGCGATCGCGGGAAACCGGCCCCGGACACGTGAGCCTGTCATCTGCGGTCCTCCTCCTGTGGGGCCTTCCGGGCGACGTGTGGCTCACTCCGGATGCGGCCTGGACATAGGAGGAAGGTAGCCGATGCATCCATGATTATAAATCAAATGGACGACTGGCCGCCGGGCGTGCGTCGCCCCGCGACGAGCGACGCGGCCCTGCCGTGATCGCGGCGTCGTCGGTTCCGGCGTGCAGGGTTAGTGCTCGTCCCGGCCCAGGCGGCCGCGGTTCAGTTGGGCCATGGGCGAATGCCGGCGGCCATCTCGGCAGTGGTGTGTGCCCGCAGGTTCGGATGAGGTACACCGGTGACGCGTGCCGCGACAGCTCGTACATGGTCTTCGGCCGGTGCCGCCAGCCCGTCGTATATCGCCACGAACACCTCGCGTGCCCGTGCGCGTGGCCAGTCGGGCGGCATCAGTTCGGTGGGGAGCATGGGGTCGAGGACCGGGATGCGACGGAAGACGTCCATCACCTCGGTGCGGGCCCGTAACGCGGCGGTGCCGGTGACAGCCCCGGCCGCGATGCGGCGCAGCAACGGGACCCAGCGCTGGATGAACCCCGCGTACTGTTCGGCGATGGCCGGCAGATCCCACGCGCTGACCGGATCACGGTCCGTCTCCGTCTCCAACTCCGTGTGCTGCGCGCGGAACACGGTTACCGCCCCGCGTGCCAGGGCGGCCAACTCGGCTCGCCCCTTGGCGTCCAACGGGTGTGGCAGGACCCAGACCCCGTCGTACAGTGGCGCGAATCCGTGCCAGCGCAGGCACACCCGCAGCGCCCGCCGCCGGGTGCTTTCCCCCTCGGGCATGGAGAAGGCCACCACGGTCCACGACCCGTCCCAGGATTCCGGTTGCGTGGCCAGAGCCGCGATCGAGGCGCCGCCCATCGAGAGGTCGACGGCGGCCGGCTCCGTCAGACGGTATGAGCTGTACCGACCCTGCCGGCTGCCCTCCAGCACGCCCCTGCGGGCGAGCCTGCTGATCGTTGTCCGGGCGGCACCGCTGCTCACCCCGAACTCGCCGAGCAGGGCCACGATCACCGCCGACGGCAGCCAGGCGCGGGTGCGCGCCGTGTAGTCGGCGAGCAGCGTCACCGCGAGGCCCTGAGCGGAGCTGCCGGTCTGCCGGCGCCGTCGTCGGGGCGATCCGCCGGGTGCCTCGGGAAAGATCTCCTCGATGTTGAACGGGCGTACCACAGAGTGCTCCCCGGGGCGCGGGTGAGTGCGGGCGTACCGACCCTAACGCCGGCCGCGAAGGGCGGACACAGCACCAGGCTGTGCGCCCTGCCGGCGGACTCCGGAAGCCGGAATGGTGTGGCGCTCCGGCCCGGGCGGGGGAGGGGCGCAGGGGTAAGCGGTAGCAGCGTGGTCAGGACGAGAAGGGGTGACCGGGAAGCGCCGCCGCAACCGCGACATGGCTGCGTCAGCGGCATCGAACACGGCGTCCACCCTGTCGACACAAGCAGCCCTCCGCCACAGCCTCAAGGCGGTGGACTCGCCACACGCTGAATGTAGTAATTTGCGCTCTAATGATCGTTATGCAGAGAGTGGGTGTGGGGTGTCGGGCTACACGGTCCTGGAAGTGCCGCAGTGGCAGGGGTCGGGCTCGCGTGGCGCGTACCGGTTGCGGCAGGGCGCGTCCGCGCTGGCCGGGCTCTTTCCCGGCGGGCAACGGATGCGAGTCGACACGGACAACCAACCGGGCGGTCCCCGCGACGGCGTCGCCGCACTCGACACGCTCGCGGCGAACCTGCACGCGGTGCGCGCCGCGCACGTCCATGCCCGGGCGCGTGGGCAGGCGGTGGTGACCGTCGGCGGGGACTGCGGTGTCGACCTCGCCCCCGTCGAGGCGGCCTTGGCTGCCCACGGCGACCGGCTGACCGTGGTGTGGTTCGACGCGCACGGCGACCTGAACACCCCGGCCACGTCGCCGTCCGGCGCGTTCCACGGCATGGTGTTGCGTGCCTTGCTCGGCGACGGCCCGAGCCAGCTGGCCCCGGCCAGGGCGTTGCGGCCGGATCAGGTGGTGCTGGCCGGTGTACGCGCGCTCGATCCCGGGGAACGGGCGTTCGTGACTGAGCATCGGATTCGGCACGTCGCGGCGGCGGGTCTGGCCGATCCGTCCGTACTGTTGGACGAGGTCGCCGCCACCGGTGCTGACGCTGTCCACCTCCACATCGACCTCGATGTGCTGGACCCGGAGGTGTTCGGCGCCGTCGGCACGCCCGAGCCGGGCGGTCTGACCCTCGAGCAGCTCGTTAACGCCGTGCGTTACCTTGCCTCGCGCTACACCCTCGCCGGACTCTGTCTTGCCGAGTACGAGCCGCGAGACGACGGCGACCTCGAGGTCCTCACCAGCCTGATCACCGCACTGGCGTCTGTTCTGGACGGCGGCGCTGCCGACGGCACGGTGCAAGAAGTCGAACGCCTTCCCGCCAGGGCGTGGCCGGCTACCCACACCGTGAGCCGCGGGGGTTGACCACCGCGTCTGGCGTTGCTGTTCGTCACCATGCTGCCGGCGCACGGCGGAGATGCCGTTCGCGGCGAATCAGCTTGCCACCCCGGCGGCGCACCGGAGCAGGTTCATGGCGCCATGGGTAGGTCGGCGGTATCGCGATCCCCCTGGGCCGACGGCCCGCCGGAGGCCGGCGGGCCGTCGGCGCGGTGGCCGATCTTCCTTGTGCGTCACACGCGCCGACTCCTGCGCAGCGCCGCCAGGCTGAGTGCCAGTCCGACCAGTGCCACCACGCTGACGAGGTTGACGCCGGGGCGGAACTGGCTGAAGTCAGCCACCTGGCCGGCCACCTCGTCGCCGGACACCAGGGCGGTGACGACGGCGAGCACCAGGGCGGCACCCACCTGACCCGAGGTCTGCACAAGGCCGGAGGCCAACCCCTGTTCGGAGTCGTCGATGCCGTCCGTGGCCTGCGCGGTGATCGAGCTGAACCCGAAGGCGAAGCCGCCGCCGAGCAGCAGCATGGTCGGCAGGATGGTCAGCAGGTAGTGCGGCGTGTCCCCGGCGGTCAGCAGGAACCACAGGTAGCCCAGGGTCAGTGAGACCATGGCGGCCAGGATCACCCGGCCGGTGCCGTAGCGGTCGATCAGGCGGGCGACGAACGGTGCGCCGAAGGCGACCAGCAGCCCTGCGGGCAGCAGGGCCAACGCCATCTGCAGTGGCGACCAGCGCAGCACGTTCTGCAGGTAGAGCGTCATGATGAACTGGAAACTGAGGTAGCTGCCGAACAGCGCGACCATACTGACGTTGGCCCGTACGACGGTGGCGGAACGCAGGATGCCGAGTCGGATCAGCGGGTGTCGCACCCGACGCTCCGTGGCGACGAAGCCCACCAGCAACAGGACGGCGGCGACGGCGGCGGCCAGCGTCACCGGGTCGAACAGGCCTCGTTCCGGAGCGGCGACCACGCTGTACACGGCCGCGAGCATTCCGCCGGTGAGAGTGAGCGCGCCGACCAGGTCGTGCCCGCCGTTGGCGGCGGGCCGGTCCCGTGGGATCAGAGCGAGGCCGGCGATCAGGGCCGCCACTGCCAGCGGTACGGGGATGAGGAACGTCCATCGCCAGCCCAGGCCGGTGAGAAGCCCACCCATGATGAGCCCGCTGGAGTAACCGCTCGCGCCGAACACGGTGAAGATGGAGAGCGCCCTGTTCCGGGCCGGTCCGGCGGGAAACGTGGTGGTCAGGATGGACAGGGCGGTGGGTGCGGTGAAGGCGGCCGCGAGCCCCTTGACGAAGCGGGTGGCGATGAGCAGTGTGCTGTCGTCGACCAGACCGCCGACCAGGGACGCGGCGGCGAAGACGCCCAGCGCCACCAGGAAGGTCACCCGCCGGCCGAGCAGGTCCGCGGTGCGGCCGCCGAGCAGCAGCAGCCCACCGTAGCCGAGGACGTAGCCGTTGACGATCCATTGCAGGGAGGCGGTGGACAGGTTGAGGTCGGCTCCGATGGAGGGTAGGGCCACCCCGACCATCGAGACGTCGAGTGCGTCGAGGAACAGCACGGCGCACAGCACGGCGAGGAGTCCCCAGAGCCGCGGCGTCCACTGCGTCCCGGTGCGGGTGGGCGTGCGGGTCGGCATCGAACCAGCCGGTCTCGTCATGACCGGCGTCGTGCCGGTGGCGTTGTCGATCACGAGAGGGACGTTATATGCAGACGCATCTAATGTCCATGCACCTTATGCGACTGCATATAATCAGGTGCACGAAGCTCACGACCGGGAGTACGATCCGCGCGATGACGTCCGAGGTTGCCCTGATCGAGCGCTGGCGCTCGTTGCTGACCAGCTACAACCGCGTCGCGGCCCAGCTCGACCGCGCCCTTCAGGACCGGCATGGTCTCACCCTGACGGAGTTCGAGACGCTCGACCGGCTCGTGGGCCGGGATGGTGAGAAGCGTCGCATGCAGGATCTGGCGGGCGACATGTATCTCAGCCAGAGCGCACTGTCCCGCACGGTGGACCGACTGGAGAAGCGCGGCCTGGTGCTGCGCGCGATCTGCGAGGCCGACCGCCGTGGCGTGTTCGTCGCCGCGACCGAGGAGGGCGTACGGCGACACACCGAGGCCCGACGCACCTATCTCGCCGTACTGGCTGATCATCTTCCGCCGAACGCCCCCTGTGGCTGACTGGTCGGCTGGCGGCCGGCCTCGTCATCATGTTGTCGATCGCCCGCTGACACTTCCGTCACGCCGTGGTGGTGGCCGCAGGCCGACGTCGGACCCGGGGCTCTTGTCCGTGGTGGGAGGCGGCGGTTGAGATGCGGCTCGGCCCTTGCCGGGCCGAGCCGATCGGTCAGGCTCGGGTGAATTCCATGACCCAGTTGGACTCCCAGGTCTGTCCGCCGTCGGGGGAGAACTCCTGCCCCCACCGCGCCGAGGTGGGTGTGATGTCGGACCAGATGAAGTGCGCCTTGATCGGCTTGCTCTCGTGCGTGTCGTTGCCGTAGAAGTCGCCGCGGCCGTTGGTGAAGGTGCCGACGACCGGCGGGAAGAGCAAGCCGCTACGGCTGTTCGCCCAGTAGATCGACCATTCCTCTCGCTCGGTGTCGAACAGGCGCAGGGTGAAGCCGCGGCTGCCGAGCGTCGGGAAAATGATCTCCTCGGTGTTGCCGGCGCCGTTGAAGATCGGCTGGCAGGTGGTGGTGCCGGGGAAGGTCTCCCAGTCGTCGCTGTCGGCGAACAGCGTCTTGAGCCGGCGGTTGACCACATTCCACGAGCCGATGAAGAAGTCGAAGTCGTTCATGCCGATGATCGTGGCGGACCACCCCTGACAGCTTCTGTCAGTGGTCTGCCAAACTGTCTCGGATGCGCGCCAGTCGACTGCTCTCCCTGCTGCTGTTGCTGCAGAACCGAGGGCGGATGAGCGCCACACAACTGGCCGCGGCACTCGGTGTCACCGCCCGGACCGTCTACCGCGACGTCGAGGCCCTCGCCGCGGCGGGTGTGCCGATCTACGCGGAGCAGGGCCCCGCCGGCGGATATCAGCTCATGGACGGCTACCGCACCCGGCTGACCGGGATGACCGCCGATGAGGCCGAGTCACTGTTTCTGACCGGTATGCCGCAGCCCGCCGCCGAGCTGGGTCTGGGTGCCCAGGTGGCGGCTGCCGAACTCAAGCTGATGGCGGCGCTGCCGACCCCGTACCGGCACGCGTCGATGCGGATCCGACAGCGTTTCCACCTCGACACACGCGGCTGGTACCGGGAGCCCGACGCGGTGCCGCACCTGCTCGCCGTCGCCGAGGCGCTCTGGCAGGACCAGACCATCGACGTCCGGTACCGCCGCTGGGCGCCCCGGCCCGGCGAGGTCACCCGGCGGCTGCACCCGCTGGGACTCGTGCTCAAGGCCGGGGTCTGGTACCTGGTCGCCGCCAGCCGCGGCCAGCCACGTACCTACCGCGTCTCGGCGATCGTGGACCTTCGCGCGTTGCCCGAGACAGTCACCCGGCCGGACAGCTTCGACCTGGCGGGCTTCTGGCGGGCGCATGTCGAACGGTACGAGCGGGCCGACACCGATCAGGTCGCCGTCGTGCGCCTGACCCCGAACGGGGTCGCCGCCCTCCCCGATGTCCTCGGCCCCAAGGCCGCCCGGTTGGCCCTTCGCACCCTCACACCCGCCGACCCGGACGGCTGGCACCAAGTCACCATTCCCATGGAGAACGTGCCACACACCGCCGTGACTCTGCTCCGCCTCGGCCCGAACGTCCAGGCTCTCGCCCCCACGCAACTGGTCGCCCACCTGACCGACACCATCCAGGCGATGGCCCGCCTGTATCCCGCTTGACGAACACCACGATGGCCCGCGCACGCTCATGCCGCTCCGGGCTTCCTGTCGATCACGCCCGCACGCGGCTCGCAGCCCCAAGAGGTGTCCGGCCAGGGCTTCGGCACGGGCTAGGGCCTGTGTCGAAGTCGGTGCCAGGGCTTGAGGTGGCTTGAAGATCTTCGCGTGTCGGAGATCGAAAACGAGTGAGGTCTCCGGTAGATGGTTCAGCGACCAAGCAGAACCTGAAAACCGGAGACCTCGTGGACACCCTAGCGGTGACGAGGCGGTTCGACCTGACCGACGTGCAGTGGGCGGTGCTGGAGCCGTTGCTGCCTGCGGGTAAGCGGCCAGGTCGACCGTCGTCATGGAGTAGG
>NZ_SMJY01000120.1:0-19493 GCF_004348355.1 Micromonospora sp. KC721
TCACCGGCCGCCGCGAGTTGCTGCCCGAAACCATCGCCGCCATCGCCAGCCTCGTTTCCGACAAGTCGGCCGGTCTGACCTGGTGAAACACGCAGACTCAACCCATCAACTACTGCGCACAAGGTCGTAAGCTTGTTGTCGGCGGGTTCGGGAAGTGACTTCTCCGAAGAGCCGGCGTGGGGATGTGAGCCGGTCACGCTGGAGTTCGCTGCCGTTCCCCGGTGTCCTCCCGGACCCGTCACTGCCGGTGTGGCGTCGTTGAGCATCTGCCGGCAGACGACGTCGGACAGCCGCCGTTTCAGTGCCCTCATCGCTTCCATCGACGTCTTGCCGGCCGCCTTCTTGCGATCGAAGTAGGCGCGACCCTCGGTCGGGTTGCGCAGCTGGACGGTGGCCATGATGTGAAGCACCCGGTTGATCTGCCGGTTGCCGGCCCGGGACAGCCGATGACGAACTTGATCGCCGGAGGACGCATCGATAGGCGCGGTGCCGTTCCAGGAGAAACGCCCACGGTCGGGGAAGCGGGTGACGTCACCGACTTCGACGACCAGCCGCGCGGCGCCGGAGGGTCCGATACCGTGCAGGTCCATCAATGTGGCGCCGGTGGCAGCGACCAGTTCCTTGAGCTCCTTGTCGGCCTGTTTGGACCGTTGGTAGATGCGCTCGAGGTCAGCGATCAATTCTGCGGCTACCCGGCGCCGTGCCTTGCCAGCCGCGTCCCGCGGCCGGACCGTGACCAGCAGAGCTTTGGCCTGAGCAGCGGACAGGCTCTTCTTGGCCCCGCCTGGGATGAGTTCCAGCAGCAGTTGGTGCAGTTGGGAGACCATCCGGGTGTGGTCCTCGCCCAGCGAGCGGCGGCGGTCGACCAGGATGCGCAGCACCGCCAGTTGTTCATCGTTGCGCCCACCCGGACGCACCGGTCGGCCTCGGCGACCTGCTGGTCTTCGGCGGCCTCGTCAGCGCCGCCGCCTACGTGCTCGTCGCCCGCGGCATCACCGACCGGGTGAACGCCCTCACCATGACGGCGCACCAGTCCGCCTTCGGGATGGCGGTGATCCTTCCGTTCGGCGTGGCCGAGGTCGTCCGCGGCGGGCCGCGTCTGCTGACCGGTCACTCGGCCGGCGGCTGGCTGATCGCCCTGGCGATCGGCGTGTTCGGTTTCGGGGCCAGCTTCCTGCTCTACAACTTCGCCCTGGCGGCGGTCCGGGCCGGCCGCGCCGGCCGCGCCGGCATCATCCTCCACCTGCTGCCGGTCTTCGGCGTGCTGTCGGCGGTGGCGGTCCTGGGCGAGCGGATCGGCGGCTGGCAGTGGTGCGGCGCTGATCGTCGCCTCGATCTTCGTCTTCCCGGACGGCGAACCGGAAAACTGACAAGGCGGCCCCGCACCGGCGGGACCGCCTTCTCCGGGGTGGAACTCAGATCCGGGACACCATGCGCTCAGCCGAGCACGTGGTCGTGCCGAGGTTCTTCATGTACCACACGAACTCACGCCCGGACGTGCCGCTCGAGCTGACGTACTGGCGGTAGAACTGGCGGGTGACCTCGACGGAGCACCCGTTCTCCACCGGGCTTAGGGCGATCAGGTGCGTCGCCGTGTCCGGTTCGGCGCCGATCCGCGTACCGGTCGTCGCACCGGCGCCCACGGACTTCGCCGAGTACTGGTACTCGACCTCGGCGAGGCCCATCTGCACGTCGGCACTGCAGGCGATGTTGCCGGTGTTCTGCACCTCGTAGCGCAGGTACACCGGCCGGGCGACGTCACCCTGCCGCACGCGCTGGTACCACGACCGCAGCACCTTGAACCGGCAGGGGTTGGCACTGGTCGCCCCGCTGGGCAGCACGCCGAGCAGCGGCACCTCGGACAACGGGCCGAGCTGGGTGAGCTGGGTCGAGTAGGTCTTGATCTCACCGGGCTCCACACCGCCCGTCGACTGCACAGAGCTCGCACTGATCCTCGAAACCAGGATGTTCGTTCCACAGGAGATCGAGCCGATGTTCTTGATCGTGTAGTGGAACTCGCGTTCGCCGGAGCTCAGCCGGTCGTACCACTGGTTGGTCACCTCGAACTCGCAGTCCTCCGAGGTGCTGGCGCCGACCGGCGCCAGCCCGACCCGGTAGACGGCATTCGACAGGGCGTTGTTCCAGTGGCGGGTCTGCGAGGCGCCCGGCGCCAACGTTCCGCTGAACCCCGACCAGGCCAGAGTGGCGTGCGCGGGAGTCGTCACGGCGAACGTACTGACCAGTACGAATCCCAGCGTGAGACTGATCGAGCGCAGCAAGCCTTTACGCATAGAAGAACCTCCATGGAAACAATGGGAAATCGGTCGTTCGCAATAGTCCCGCGCAGATCTGCGGTCCACATGAGTACCGGCTACTCAATTGCGCGAGCCGGTACTCAAGCCCTCGGGGGCGCCACTAGGATCTGATCCGTGCGTGTCGATCTCCCGAACGACCCGACCGGCGCCGAGGCGGACAGGCTGGCCTGGCCGCTGGTGGGTCGCGGCACGCAACGGTCGATGCTGGTGCGCGCGGTCACCCACGGCCGGGGCGCCCTGATCGTGGGCGAGGCCGGCATCGGGAAGACCCGGCTGGCCACGGCCGTGCTGGACCTGCTCGCGAGCAAGGGCTGGCACATCGTGCGGATCCACGCCAGTGACTGCATCCGGGAGATCCCGCTGGGCGCGCTCTCTCCCCTGCTGCCTGCGGTCCGCGCACCCGAACCGTCCTCGACCACGCTCAGCGCCGCCCTGAACGGCCTCAGTGCGCTCGCCGCGGACGCCAGCGCCGACCGGCTCGTGGTCTTCATCGACGACATCGACGCGCTGGACGGCATGTCCGCCGTGGTGACCAGCCACCTCGCCACCGTCCGGGGGATCCCGGTGCTGGCGACCACGCGCTCGGGGCGGATGCTGCCCGAGCCCGTACGGCAGCTGGTGGTCGGCGCCGTCCTGGAACGGCTCGACCTGACCCCGCTGACCGAGGCGGAGATGCTCGAGCTCTTCCGGTCCGTCCTCCGCGGGCCCCTCGCGCCGGAGGCCGCCGCGCGCCTGATCCGCCTGTGCGGCGGCGTGCCCCTGTTCGCGCGCGAGATCGTGCTGGACGGTCTGCAGAGCGCACATCTGCACCGGGTCGGAGCGGAATGGCAGTTCGACCGGCCCGACCCGGCGTCCTCCCCCCGCCTGTCCGACCTGCTGACCGACCGGCTCAGGGACGCCAGCACGGAGGAACGGCAGGCGCTGGAGATCGCCGCCATGGCGGCGCCGATCGGCGTGCGGGAGCTGACCCAGCTGGTGCCGGCCGACGCGCTCGCCGCCCTGGAACGGCGTGGCCTGCTCACCGTCGACCGGCTCGACCGCCGCCTTCCGGTACGGCTCAGCCACCCGCTCTACCGCGAGCTGGTCGCCGGCTCCACACCGGCTGTCTCCCGCCTCGGATACGCGCGCCGGCTGGCCGACCAGATGGAGCGGCACGACCTCCGCCGGACCGACGACCTGCTTCGGTGGGCGCTGTGGCGGCTGGACGGCGGAGGCCCGATCGACCGGGCCAGGCTGACCACGGCCGCGGGCCTCGCCGTCGCGCGGCGGGTCGACCTCGCGGTACGCGACAGGCTGACACGCGCCGCCTACGCCGCCGATTCCAGCGTCGCCAACGGCCTCCTGCTCTACCAGAGCCTGGTGGAGGTGGACGTCAACGAACTGGACCCGCTCCTGGCCGACCTCGCGGCGCGGGCGCGGACGGAGCCGGAGCGGGCCGCGATCATGATCGCCCACGCCTACCACATCGGATTGGTCACGCACCGCCCCGACGACGGCACCGACGCGCTCGACGAGGTGGCGCGGACCATCCACAGCCCCGCGCTGCTGTCCGACATCAAGGCCCACCGCGCGATGCTGTACGCGACGTCCGGCCGCCCCGGCCCGGCACTGTCGGACGCCCAGGAGGCGCTCGTCGGCTCCGCGCAGCCCGGTGCCCGCATGATCGCGGGCACCGCCGCGGCGCTGGCCAACCTCATGACGGGGCGCTTTCCCGAGGCGCGCGCGGCGGCCGGCCTGGTCCGGACGTTGTCAGCGCAGGCGGACCGCGGCTCGATCAGCCCGGTGCCGACCGCGTTCCTGCTCGAGGTCCGGATCCTCGCGGATCAGGGCTGCGCTCAGGAGGCGCGGCTGCGGGCGGCGGCGGCGGTGACCGACGCCGTCGTCAACGGCGATCCGAAGCGCCACGCATGGTCGACAGCGGCGGTCGCGTACGCCCACCTGTGCCAGGGCGACCTCGAGGACGCCGCGGCCCGGGCCGCGGAAGCCGGCCGCCTCTTCACGGGCATGGCGCACCCCAGTGGCCGGCGCTGGACCCTGGCGCTGCAGCTGCTGGCCACCGTCCAGCGCGGACTCATCGACGAGGCTGGCACCCTCGTCACCGCCCTGCGCACCATGCCGGACCTCGGCCAGATCCGCTGCTACGACATCGACGAGGTCGTGGGCCTGGCCTGGTACGAATTCCTCACCGCCGATCCCGCCGCGGCACAGGACCGGCTGGAGCAGGCCGCCCACGGCTGGCTCGCGGAGCAGTCGGCCGGGCTCGCGTTGCTGGCGGCGTTCGCCCTGTTCCGGCTCCGGTTCGACGACTGCGCCGCCGCCCTCCTCGACAAGATCGAGGTGCCGGCCGACTGGCCGTTCGGCACCACCGTCGCCGCGCTCATCCGGGCCCGCAGTCCGGCCGACTACATCACCGCCGGCGACGCCTTCCGTGCCTACGACATGCGCCTGTACGCCGCCGAGGCATACCACCTGGCGGCCACCCGCACGCGCCCGCCCGGCCCGAAACGCTCCCGCGCCCTGCACCTGGCCGCGGCGCTCGCGCAGCAGTGCGGTGCCGACACCCCGCTGCTCGGGCGGCTGAACCCCGCGACCGCCCTCACCCGTCGCGAGGAGCAGATCGCCGCACTCGCCGCCGGCGGAGCCAGCAACCGCGAGGTGGCAGAACACCTCGGACTCTCCGAACGCACCGTCGAGAACCACCTGCACCACGCGTTCGCCAAGCTCGGGGTCACCAGCCGCCTGGCGCTCGGCCCGCACGTGACCGCGAAGCGGACGGACCCGAGCCACTGACCGCCTGATCAGGCGATCGGGAACAGGGCGTCGACCAGCTCGTTGCCGAACTTGCCCGTCGGGTCGACCTCGCCACGCAGCGCCGCGCAGTCCGTCGCCCGCCGAGTCAGCGCGGTGATCTCCGCAGGCGACATCCCGGTCGCCTTCCCCCAGTGCGGGCGCGCACCGAACGGCCGCAGAGCCCCTCCACCGTTTGGATCACCTTCGGCACGCCGGGGACGTCGATCCGCCAGGTGAAGTGGAACGGCGCCATGCCGCCGTCCACCATCGGGCTCAGCCACCCGCGTCTGGGAACCCAGCCCGGACGCGCCAGCGTTGGTCATCGTCATCGTCATCGCCGAGTTCGCCGAGTTCGCCGAGTTCGCCGACACCGCACCGGCCGCCGTCCCGTACGCCGAATCGGTCGCACGCCGAGGCCGCGCCGTCGCAGTGGACCTGCTCGCCGCGACACAACGACCCACGCAGAAGGCCATGGGCGGTGGCGCACTGCGCTCGCAGATGAGCGTCCGCATCTGCCTCCGTGTCCGGGAACGCCGCGACGTGGACCTCATCCTGGACAAGGGAATGCTGTCCGCCGGCTGGCACGCGCACACCATCGACGCTCCCGGCAAGTTCTACGTTCTCGCCGACGGCCACAACCAACCGCGTCGCGCTCGCGCCTACCTCGTCACCGACGACGACGTACGGGAGACGGCAGCTCGATACGCCGACCAGCGACCCGACCTCGATCCGCTGTCCCGTGACGCAATCGACCAACAGCCGCTCGCTATCGACCCGCCGAAGACGGCGAGCGACCCCGAACAGATCCTTCTGACCGCGGCGGCATCGGAATCGGTCTCGATCAATCAGTCTGGGCGGATGCGCGCGTAATACGTCTCGCCGAGCCGGTAACCGATGAGCCGATCACCAGCGTTTACGAGGCCCGTGTTCACCAAGTCCTGGAACCGGACCCCGTATCGAGTCCGGTTTTCGGGCGTCGCCGGCCCGGCAGGGCTGTTGCGTAGTCGGGTTGGCGGGCCGTTGAGCTGGGGCTTTGGGTGGAAGTCAGCGAGATCCTGGGGTCCATGTAGGACGGGCACGGCCTGCTGGTGATCATGAGTTTGCGAAGACCATGAGCCAGAACAGGACCGCACCCGCTGATGTCATCAGCACTGACCAAGATCGTGCTGCCGCAGCGACCCCCGACGGTCACGGCCGTAACGAGACCCGCACTGTCAAAGCACTCACCGTGCAGACCCCGGGTGGGCTCGGCTTCCCCCGGGCCGAACAGACCGTCCGGATCACCCGCACCCGTACGATCAAGGGCAAGACCAGCCGCGAGATGGCATGCCTGACGATCTCGCTGCCCGCAGGCCAGGCCCGGCCCGTCGATTTGGGCATATGGGCGCGTACGGAGTGGCACATCGAAATCGTCTACATTGCGTGCGGGATGTCACTCTACGCGAAGACGCGCATCAGGCCGGACCGGCAACGGCCCCGCCGTGTTCGCCACCCTGCGTAACACCTCGATCGGGTACCACCGCGTCAACGGCGCCACCAACATCGCCGAAGCCACCCGCGAAGCTGGCCGTGTTAGGGGTTCGAGTCCCTTCGGGCGCACAAGATCATAAAAGCCTGACCTGCGGAAACACGGGTCAGGCTTTGTGCTTTTCTGTCTCTTGTGGACGTGTGGCTGCTCGTCCGACGAGCATCCGCTGCGTCCCGGCCTGTCTGGTGGGGTTCGGGTGGGTCTGGCTGTGTCTTGGTGGTGGCGACGCTGTCGACCACCAGTTCCACCGGCATGCATCGATGCATAACGCTGGGTGTGGGTGGTTGGCGGGCACCCGTGGTAGCGCCTGCAGCAAGCGGGCGTTCCCTATCGACGCCCAGGCGGCAATCCACGCCCACGACCAGGTCGCATTCACCACTGCGTACGACGCCGCGATGACCACAGCGATCAGCGAGATGGACGACCCGGATCAGCGGCCCGGTCCGCTGAACGGGCGGATCATCCAGGTGCAGCAACCGCACGACCATACGGACGGTCATCAGGCGGAGCCGAGAAAATCAGCTCACAACCTGTGCGATGAGTTCTGGCACGGTACAGGGTTCAGGGGATGAGGCCGTGGCGGCGGGCGGTGGTGACGGCGGCGGCCCGGTTGGCGGCACCGAGTTTGCGGTAGATGGCGCGGGTCTGGGTTTTGATGGTGTTGAGACTGACGCGCCGGTGCGCCGCGATCTGTCGCAGGGTCATCGGTGCTGGTAGCAGCCGTAGCAGGGCGTGTTCTTGGGCGGTGAGTGTGGTGGCTTGGCGGGTGGCTCGTTGGGGTCGGCGGGGGTGCCGGTCGAGTCGGTCGAGGAGTATGAGCGGTGGGCTGTGCGGGTCTGGCAATTCGTCGAAGAGGGCGCGGGCCTCGGTGATGCAGGCGGCGGCGCCGACGTGATCGCCGGTGTTTAGTTGCAGCTCGGCGAGTTGGGTCAAGGCGCAGAGAGTGGGCCAGGGGCTCAGCCCGGGGATGCGTCGACGTAGTGCGAGGACTTGCTCGAGCAGTGCTCGGGCGCGGTCGCGCTTACCCTGGTGAGCGGCGACGGCGGCCTGGGCGATGTAGGCCATGTTTGCCTGGGGTGCGTGTTGCAGGCCGAAGTGTTCGGCAAGCTGTTGCGCGGCGGCGGCGGTGGTGGCGGCCTGTTCGTGCTGACCCAGATGGTGTTGGGCGAGCGCGAGCACCCCGGTGGCAAGGGTACGAATCATGGGGGTGGCGGCGTGGCTGGCCGTCGCGCGGCGAAGGGGTTCGATGGCTGCCGGTGATTCGTCGTTGAGGTAGTGGGCGCAGCCGAGGGCGGTGCGGGCCATGGCGTACCAGGGGCTGGTGGGGTCGGTCTCCTGCTCGACGGCGATCTGCGCGGCCTCGGTCATCGGTTTGAGTCCGCCGAAACCGAAGACGGCCCGGACCAGCGCGGCAGCTGAAGGGACCGATGCTGTGCCGTCCGGTAGCGGTCCTTGATGACCGCAGTGTTCCGCGATGCGCAACCAGTGTTCGACGGCTGGGCGGTCGCCACTGACGGCGGCGACCCACGCGGCCGTGATAGCCGCCGGGGCGCTGGCGGCGACGGTGTCGTTGCCGAGGCGGTCCAGCCACGCGCGTACGGTTGCCCGCCGCCCGGTGTTGATCGCCGCCATGTAGGCGCAGGCGATCGACGTGATGGCGGTGGCGGTGTCGCCGGCGGTCAGGCTGTGCTCGATGGCGTCTTCGGTGCGGTCTTGCGTGCGCAGCCAGGCGGCTGCCCGGCGGTGCAGGCTGGCGAGCATGTGCGGTTCGTCGCGATGTAATCGTCGCCGTAACGCGTGCTGAATCAGATGGTGGTGGCGAAACCATTCACCAGTGGCATCCAGCGGAACCAGCAACAGCCCGTTCGGGTGGCGAGCGTCGAGATCGGGCAGGTCGTCGCCGGCCACCGCGTGGGCCAGGCCGGTGGTGAGCCGCTCCAGGACCGTGGTCCGGGCCAGGGCCACGGCCTGCTCGCGCGACAGCCCGTCGAGGATCTCCTCGGTGATGTAGTCGTCGAGGTGGCCGTGGCGGGCGGTGAGTTGGGCGAGCACTGTGGTCGTGTCGGCGTGGTGCCGCATCGCGCGGGCGGCCAGGTGCACGGCGACGGGCCAGCCCTCGCTGGCTTCGATCAGAGCGTGCGCGGTGTCGGCGGGCAGGTCGGTGCCGGCGCTGGCGGTGGTGGCCAGCCAGGCGGCGTCATCAGCGCCGAAGCGCAACTCGCCGGAGCCGATCTCCAGCAACCGCCCGCTGGCTCGAAGCCGGGCCAAGCGCAGTGGTGGGTTGCGGCGCGAGGCGACCAGCAGCTGGCAGTTGGCGGGCAGCGCCGCGATGAACGCGGCGAGCTGGCGATGACACGCCGGTTCGGTGAGCAGATGACAGTCATCAAGGGCCAGGCACAGCCCGGTCGTAGCCGCCTGCGACGCCAGCGCCGCGCACATTGCGGGCAGCACCGCGGTGTCGATGTCCGGGTTGGTCTGGCGCAGGAGCCGGGCCACTGCCGCCCACTGCGGCCCCGGCGCCGCCGCGGTCAGCGCTGCGAGGATGCCCGACCACAACAACACCGGGTCGTTGTCACGTGTGTCGACGGCGAGCACCGCCAGCGCGCGACGGCGGCCCGGGTCGGCGTGCCACAACGCCAGCAGTGTCGACTTGCCGTACCCGGCGGGGGCAATCACCGTCACCAGCCGGGCCGCGGCGGCGTGGTTGAGCGCGGCAAGCAACTTGGGACGGCCTGCCCACTCTGGCTGCATGGCGGGAACATGGATCTTGGGCGCAATCAACGCCTCCACCACACCGGTGGGTCGGCGCACCGGCCGCGTGTCAAGCCAGCCCGGCCCCCTGTTGGGCGGATATCTCTCCGGCACCCGACCGGCACCCCCTGCCCTGTCGCACCATCCGTGCCCAAGTCGTCACGCGCAGTGTCGGCCGAGGGGATGATATCCGTCAATCACGTGCCAGTTCTTGCCGCGGCGGCGGGTGCCACCGCCAGCCCAGATGCTGTCGCTGTCAGCTTTGCGACAACCACCCCCGCAGTCTGCGTACGCACTTTGTTCCTCACGTCGAATCCGGGCAAAAGGCAAAGGCGATAGGCGCTCCTGGCAAGTTTCACCCGCTTTTTCGCCCCTCAAGCCGGGAAGGGGTGATGCGCTATCACCCCTTCCGGTGCGATACCTGTGCGTGGAAAAGAAGACCCGGCACCCGGCGCATCGTGCGATGGGTGCTGCCGCTGTTGATGTTCACGTGGACTCAACCACCGGCCACGTCGCGGCCCCGGCACTGGACAGGAATTCTGATGATGTGCGGCAGGAAGCTCCTACAAGCCCAGGGAACCGTGCTTGTAGCGGTGACTGCGGTCGGATCGACGGCGGGAAGCTCAAGGAAGGCGTCCCGGATGACATGGACACGCATTAACCGATCTGCTGCGGTTGTCATCCTGACTGGGTCGCTGACCGCAGGTGGGTCAGCGATGAGCAGCAGTTTCGCGATCCCCGGCATAAATGGTGAAACCCACTTCCAAGAGCGGTCCCCTCCAGCTCTGACGCGGTTCTTTCGACGAAATCCGATTGGCGGCGCGGTCGCCTGGCTCAGGCGGATCCGGCGACGACACCGCCAGCGGCGGACTCGGCACTGGCCCCTGCAGGTTGGCCCTGGCGCTACCAACAGCTGCCGACCAAGCCGATCACGGTGGCCGTTAAGTCAAATTCCGTCCCGACGGCCACCATTCCGGCATTTCAAGCATCAATCAGGTTTATAGCCGCATATCGGACCGGAGTTGATGCGTGTTAGGCGATCCATGGTGGTGGCATTAATCACCACTCGGCATGACTGGCAACTTCAAAATCAGTCCTCGGCGGGCTTGCTGTTCGCATTCTTGACGAATTTAAGTATCGGTTCACAGAGTGAAGATGCTCCACTTCGGAGTGTCAATACTGTGGGAAGGATCATCCATGACCGCACCCAAAAATGCTCAGAAGGCCACGCAGTCGGCGCCCAGTCCTCTCGACGGCGCGACCCCAGCAGATCTGCTGCCCGCCAGTGGCAATCACCCGGTGGAGATCGCGCGCTACCAGTCGGTGGTGCTGACCGACATTCCGGGCGCGAAACCAGTCCGCAAACTGACCGGGGCCATCGACCTCGGCGAAGAGAACCTGCCTTACTACGACCGTCCCGCCGAAGGGATGATCGTCACCACCGAGCAGAGTTGGGCGGTAAAGGGGGTGACGCTGGGCCGCCTGCTGCACAGTCTCGCACTGGCGCCGGGAGAGAGCACCCGGGTTGCCGTCGTCGACTGGGAGCGACGCACCCGCGGCACCGGCACCGAGGCGACCAGCGAGCGCGACCAGCTCACCAGCCGCACCGATCAGGACCGCTCGATCTCCGAGGTGGCCAACACCATCGCACAGGAGCAGCAGCACGGCACCTCCTCAATGCAGCAGGCGTCGAGGTCGTCCAGCAAGGGCGGTGGCGGCGGAGTGGCGCTGTTCGGCCTGAACCTCGGCGGCACCTGGAGCAACTCGTCCAACAGCGGCTTCGCGACCAACGTCGTCCGGTCCACCGGCATCCGCTCGGTCGCCTCGGACGCGGCGCAGCAGATCAGCGCGCGGACCCAGCAGGTGGCGACCGCGGCCCGCAGCCGCCACATGACGGTGGTCCGGGAGACCTCACAGTCGGAGAAGGAGCAGGTCACCACCCGCGTGGTGACCAACTACAACCACATGCACGCGCTGTCGGTGCAGTATTACGAGGTTGTGCAGGTCTACGAGGTGACGACGAAACCGGTGGCCGCCGAGCGGTGCCTGTTCATCCCGTTGCAGGAAATCTCCTTCACGCACAGCAACCTGCAGCGGTACAAGGAGGTGCTGGCGAGCGTGGCGCCGAAGGAGTGGGCCACCCGCATCCGCGACGCCAACCCGCTCGAGGCGACCGTACGCAAGCTGGAAGGATGCAGCACGGCGGAGGCGCCGACCCATCAGTCGTTCGAAGGCATCGACCTGCTCGACCTCGCGGCGTCGACCATGGGCGTCTACGGCGTCCGCAAAGCCGACGGAACTCCGGTCCGCTTCGATCCCATCGCCCGCCAATGGAATCCCCTGCCCACCACCGGCCTGCTCGCCAAGGGCCTAAAACGGATCGCACCGGGCAAAGACAGGGTCTGGGGAGTCCGGTCCGACAACATGATCGTGATGTTCGACGGAACGGCGTGGCAGACCCATCCGCAGGGCGCGGCCGCTCCGGCAATCGCCTGCGGCAGCGACGGCACCGCCATCCTGTGGGGGTCCTCGGACATTCACCAACTGGTGGGAAACGTCTGGAAGAGGACCGATGTAGCCGTCGACGACCTCGCCGTGGTCAACAACGATCGCGTCTGGTACTGCAAGGACGGCAAGACCTTCGAACGAACCGGCACGACTTGGACCGAGCGGGCGGCCCCCGCTCCCGGCATCGTGAGCCTGACCGCGGCACCGGACGGCGTCATCTGGGGCGTCACCGGCGACAAGAAGATCATGATGGTCGAACCCGGATCATCGGCCTGGACACCCGGCAAGATCGGGGCTGCGCCCCTGACCGCGGCATTCCCAGCCAAGATCGTTTCAGCCGGCGGTGGCGAGTTCTGGCTGATGAACGACAAAGGAGCGCTCGTCCGGATGCTGACCGCGCCACGTGAGGCGCTCACCGCGTTCGACGACCCGCCGCCACCCGAGGCGGGATGGCCCACCAAGATCGACGTGTGGTGGGACAGTGCCGGCATCCGCAGCGTCCGGCTCGTCATCCCCGGCCACACCTACCGCTGCGGCGACACCGGCGGCTCCGGTGTGCTGCAACAAGGGTCCTACGACTTCAGAGCCGGCGACAAGCTGCTGTCCGTCGACTACTGGACCGGAACGGCCGCCCGGGGCAGCCTCGCCGGGCTCCGCCTGACATTGCAGACCGGCGTCGTCACTTTCGGTCCCGTCACCGGCACGACCACACCCGACCTGACCGAGGACGCCGGCGGCGCGGCCATCTGCGGGCTGCTCGGCTCTACCGTCCGCACCGGCAGCCGGACCTACATCGCCGCGCTCGGCTTCCACTTGCGCGGCGGCAAGGTTCCGCAGGCCGTCCTCGACCACCTCAACGACAACCGCCGCTACTACAGCCAAGCGGTCTGGGCCAACGCCGACGAACTGACACTCAGCCGCATCCTGGCCAACTACTCCTACCTGCCGCCGGGCAGCAAGGGAGACGCGGTCCCGCTCGGCATGCTGCTCGATCCGAAACCGGTCGCGGCCACCGGCAACTACCTGGGCTTCCGCTGGAACTTCAGCAGCGAACAGGAGCGGCAGGACTGGCTTACAGCACGGTCAGCGGACAGCACCACACTCGGCAAGTCCGTCACCGCCAAAGTCGGCATCGCCACCAACGGCGTCTTCGCCGAAGCCGTCCTCGGCCGCGCCAACGCCGCCGAGAAGATCGACCTGACCCGTTTCTGGAACTGGAAGGACTCGCCGATCCCGATCCTGCCCACCGACATCGCACCCGTCGGCACCGGCACCCGCAACCAGGAAGTCGACGTCAAGGTCGCTCAGCTCACCCCAAGCGAAGCTAGGTTGCAGACGATCGCGGCCCTGCCCGACCCGGCCGCCACCCAGGCGGCGATGCAGGTGCTGTCGACTGCCAACCTGTTCAAGGACATCGCCGGCGCGGCCGAGATGAGCCAGATGCTCAGCAAGGGCATCGAGGCCGCGGCCAGCAACGACAAGGAAGCCGGCGCTCGCGCCAACGAGGCCATGAAGACCGCCGCCGAACACCAGCAGAAGATGGCCACCATCGCCGTCGAAGCGGCATCCAAGCTGGTCCCGGCAGGAAAGGCCGCGAGCACCCTCAGCGCCCTCGGCGGAATGATGAACCAGGCCAGCAACGGCAATGGCTCAAACGCCTCGGACGATTCCGAGGCGAAGGAAAACTAGCGCCCCGCTACGGATCAGAAGGTTAGGGGTTCGAGTCCCTTCGGCCGCACAAGATCATAAAAGCCTGACCTGCGGAAACGCAGGTCAGGCTCTGTGCTTCTCTGTCCCTTGTGGAGGTATGGCTGCTCGGTGGCTGCTCGTCCGACGAGCATCCCCCGCGTCCCGGCCCGTCCGGTGAGGTTCGGGTGTGTCCGGTCTAATCCTGGCGGCGTCAGCGAAGTCGATCACGATTTTATCGACGCATGTCGAGGCCGATGAGTGTTCGGGGTTCGAGTGGCTGGCTGTGGCCGGGGCGGCGATGTTGCCGGTCCACCCGCACGGGGTCGGCTGGCGTCATCGGTTGTTGGGTGAGCCGTACGAGCCGTTGTCCCGGGCGCGGTGCGAGGTGGGATTGCGGTGGCGATGGTCGGCCCGGCCCGTGTAGGTCGGTTCGCATCGGCGGTGTCCGGGCCAGCGGGTTCCACCGGGTGGCTGCCCCGGCCTGGCGCGGCTCCTCGGGCGGCTGCCGGGGAGCCATCATCTCGGACAACACGGATAACGAATCGTTCGGGGGTGGGACGTATGCCCACCCCCGACGGTTCCCCGAGCCCCGAATGAGGTCAGTCTGCTGGGTGCGCATGCTCATTAGCCCCCTTGGACGAGAAGCGCTGCGCATGCGCCGGTTGAACTGCTTGGCCGGCGAAGTTGCGGCGGTCGGCGCGAACCTGGCACGACACCAGCTCCTCACGCCTCCCGGCGAAGAGCTGGTCAACCTTGGCGTCCGTTCGGCGAGCCGGGGCGTGACACGTGTGGGGCATCCCCGGCTGGCCCTCGCTGGTCCTGGTCCTGGTGGCGGCAGTGCCGCTTGACCTGATCACCATCGCGGCGGCATCGCCGCTCTGGGGCACCCAGCCGACGGCAGCGCTGGTGCGGAGCATCCGCCGCCCTGACCGTGCCCCATCCCTCGCGACCGTCCTTCGTGGTCGCAACACGCCCACGTTCGTTCCGCGTGGCCTCCAAGCCGGACGGCCTTCCCCCGCTACTCCGGGGACGCGAGTCGCTGGCGTAGGGCGTCGTTGTCGTCGTGGTGGACGACCTCGTCGAAGCGCAGCCGCAGCCCGTGTTTGGCCAGCAGGCCGGCGACGATCGCGTCGAGTTGTTCGCGGTGTTCTCGGGTGCGGGCCTGCAGGTATGCCGCGCGGACCTCGTCGGGTTCGCCGGTGAGGACCTGCTCCATGCGTTCGCGGATGTACCGCTTGAGGTTGATGTGCTCCATGAACACCTCGCTCACTCCAGCGTCGACGAGCCGGCCGAAGAGGTCGTCCAGCATTTCGGGCTGGGTGACGAAGTGAGGCAGGAGCGGGCCGACGAAGGCGTAGGTGGGGATGCCGGCGTCCTTGAGTTCGGCGAGGGTGCGCAGGCGGCGGGAGGCGAGTGGGGCGCGTACCTCCAGCCAGCGGCTGACCTTGTCGTCGGTGGTGGTCACGGTCATCCCGACCTCGGCGCGGGGCAGGCTGGTGAGCAGGTCGACGTCGCGGGTGACGACGGGTGACTTGGTGAGGATGCGGACCAGGCCCGGGTACTCGACGGCCTTCAATTCGCGCAGGATGCCGCGGGTGAGGCGGTATTTCGTCTCGTGGCCCTGGTAGGGGTCGGTGACGGAGCTGAGCAGCATCGTGCCCCGGCGCTTGTCCTCCGGCATCTTCGCGAGCTCTTTGCGGGCCAGTTCTACCGCGTTCGTCTTGACGTACAGGTAGTCACCCCATTCCTTGACGGATCGGCCGAACTGCCGCCCGGCGAAGCTGGCGAAGCAGTAGGCGCAGCCCAGGACGCAGCCGGTGTATGGGTTGATCACGTAGTCGTTCGACGGAGTCTTCGACTTCTGGATCAGGGTCTTCGCCTCGATCTCGACCGGTTCCATGGCCGACGTCCTTCCGGTTGTTCCCGCTGGTCGCGTTCATGGCGACCGGACTCCTGTGCTGTGGGCGGAGCGGCCGGCCCGGCCACCGTGAACCCACATCTGGGAACAATAATCCCCAGAAGTTGATTCCATGGAAGGTAAGTGGTTTGCTGGGCACTGCCTGGCCAGCGCTTGCGGCCACCTGCTCGGCTTGCCGGGCTGACGCCGAGAGTCGCTGCCACCCAAAGAGTTCAGTCCGCCACATAGAGTGACTACGCCCCGGAAGAGGGGTGAGGAGTGAATGTCATGACCGTTCCCGCCTTCAACTCGGTCGCCTGGTTCGAGTTCGGCACCGGCCAGCCGGAGAAGGTCAAGGAGTTCTACGGCGAGCTTTTCGACTGGAAGTACATCCTCAACACCAACACTCCGGGTGTCACCTACCACTCGGTGATGACGCCGGGCGCCCAGCAGCCGACCGGCGGTGTGTGGGACTCGGAGGGCGGCTTCTCCGACTACGCGATCTTCTATGTCGTCGTCCAGGACGTCGCCGCGACTGTCGAGCACGCCGCGAAGCTGGGCGCCGAGGTGCTCATGGCACCGGTCTCCGACACCGCGGGCTTCACCTTCGCCCGGCTGCAGGACACCGCCGGCAATCACTTCGGCGTTTTCTCCGTACCCGCTGCCTGACCGGTTCCGCAGGGCCCGTTCGCACTGTTCAAACCCCTGGAGGTTCCCGATGTCCGGCGCCAGCGAAAAGATCCGCGTCCGGGTCTACGGCGGTCCGACCACCCTGATCGAGTACGGCGGGCTCAGATTCGTCACCGACCCCACCTTCGATCCGCCCGGCGAGTACCCCATGCCCCTCCCGGGCGACCACAAGCTCGTCAAGACCGCCCCCGCCCCCGTCACCGCCGCCGACCTGGGCCGCGTCGACGCCGTCCTGCTGTCCCACGACGAGCACGACGACAACCTCGACCACGCCGGCCGTGCCTTCCTGTCCCAGGCACCGGTCGTTCTCACCACGGTCAGCGGGGCCGGCCGCCTGGGCGGCAACGCTCGCGGCCTGGCCTCCTGGCAGACCGCCGAGCTCACGCGGCCCGACGGCATCGTGACCGTCACGGGCCTGCCGGCCCGGCACGGCCCGGCCGGCTGCGAACCGATCACCGGCGACGTCGTCGGCTTCATGCTCACCGCCGACGACCTGCCCCCGGTCTACGTCAGCGGCGACAACGCCGCCCTGGACCACGTCAAACAGATCGCCGAAAGGTTCGCTCCCGTCGACACCGCGAT
This sequence comes from Micromonospora sp. KC721, assembly GCF_004348355.1. Taxonomy (NCBI): domain Bacteria; kingdom Bacillati; phylum Actinomycetota; class Actinomycetes; order Micromonosporales; family Micromonosporaceae; genus Micromonospora; species Micromonospora sp. KC721. The sequence goes on from NZ_SMJY01000120.1 coordinate 16,751, forward strand.
CCTCTTCCTCGGCGGCGCCCGCATGGCCTTCGCCTTCGACGGCGCCCTGCTCACCCTCGACAGTGCCCAAGGCGCCGAGGCCACGAAGATGCTCGGTGCCCGCCGGGTCGTCCCCGCCCACTACGACAGCTGGGCCCACTTCACGGAAGGCCGAAACGAGATCCAGGCCGCCTTCGCCGACGCCGGCCTGGCCGGACGCCTCGACTTCGCCCGCTGACCACCATCCCCATACCGAACCCGAACCCTAAGGAGCATGCACCATGACCAGCACGAACATCGACATCGCCCGCACATACTTCCAGGCCGTGCAGACCGGAGACATGGCGACGCTCGGCGGACTCCTCGACGAGGCGATCGTCTGGCACCAGCCCGGCGCCAACCAGTTCTCCGGTGAGCACAAGGGCCGCGACGCCGTCTTCCAGATGCTCGGCAGCATGATGGAGGCCAGCCGGGGCACCTTCGCCATCGACAAGATCCACGCGCTCATGGCCAACGGTGACCTGGTCGCCGCGACCATCCACTTCAGCGGCCGTCACGACGGCGCGTCGATGAGCATGGACGGCGTCGACCTGCTGCGCATCACCGACGGCAAGATCACCGAGATGTGGCTGTTCTCCGGCGACCCGGCCACCGAAGACGCCTTCTGGGGCTGACCCTCCGGTTGTCCGGGGCCGAGCCGGCCCCGGACAACCGCGAGCCGCCTGTACCAACGCGAAAGGCACCCGCATGCGGAAGATGACCGACCAGCAATGGCGGGAGTTCGTCACGCACGGCACTCGCACCGGCAAGCTGTCGACCGTCCGCGCTGACGGTAGTCCCCACGTGACACCGGTCTGGTTCCTCCTCGACGGCGATGACATCGTGCTCACCACCGAGAAAAGCGGCGTCAAGGGCCGCAATCTCGCTCGTGACCAACGGTTCGTTCTCTGCGTCGACGAGGATCGGCCGCCGTACGCGTTCGTCCTGCTCCACGGACGCGCCGAGATCTCCGAGGACCCCGACGACATGCTGCGCTGGGGTGGCCTGCTCGGCGCCCGCTACATGGGCGACGACCGTGAGAAGGAGTACGCCGCTCGTAACGGCGGCCCCGGCAACATACTCGTCCGTGGCCGCATCGACAAAGTCATCGCCTTCGACGGCATCGCCGACTGACGCCATAGGCTGACGGGCCGACGAGCACAGTGTCTCGGCCCGTCACCGCACGGCCGTCGCAGCTCACGATGCCGGCCGGCCGGGCTGCTTCGGTGCCCGCATGCCCGGCGCCGGGGTGTGCTCGGCGGCCTTCCGCGTCACGTCCAGGGCCCGTCCTGCCGCCCGTAGCGTTTGCAGGACCGCCGTCACCTCGCGCACGGCCCGCTCGGGAATCACCGACCCGATCCGCAGCTCCAGCTCTTCCTCGAAGACCTCCAGCGCCCCTTCCACCAGCCTTCGCCCCTCAGGCGTCAACTCGACAACCGAGGAACGGCGGTCGTTCGGATTAGCCCGCCGCGCGCACAGACCCGCCGCCTCCAAACGGTCGACCACCTTGCTCGTGCCGCCCACCGTGATCGAGAATTCCTCCGCAATGTCCTGGATCCGCGGCCCAGGCCGGCACAACAGCAGGTGCAGGACCTCGAACGAGGTCAACGGCAGGTCGAACTCGGCCCGCAACCGCCCCTCGATGCCGCTCCACAGCTCGATCTCCAACGAGACCAGCTCCCGGTACAGCTGCTTCAGGTCCGCCATCACTCATCTTCCGAAGAACCATCTTCCATGGCTGATTAATGGTAGGTCACCAGCGCGGGCCCGCGCCCACGGCGAGTTCAGCGACGACGCCACGCCCCGGCTGACCCTGACGCCCACCGGCCGCCCGATCCCGCGCGGCCCGGCGGTCTCCAGCTGGGACGACCAGGTCAAAGCAGTCGTCTCCGGACAGGCTGTCCTCGCGGTCCCCGCGGAAGCGGCCCGCTTCTACCCCTGGCCGAACCTCACATCGATGGACATCGAGGGGAGTAGGGCGCCTTCGCGGCTGAGTTGGCTGGCTGTCAGCCGGCTTGTCGGCGACTGCACCGGTCGGACGATATGGGCCATATCGCGCGGGCCTATCGGCGGCGGGCCCCGGCGGGTTCAGGGATCAACATTGATCGCAGGAGGGTGCGTCGATCCCGCGTGCACGCAAGGAGTCAGCCACCTGTCTCCTGATTCACCCCGACCGCCGCGGCGACCCGCGACCAGGGCACTGACCGTGCCCGAAGCGCAGAACCCGAACCCGGACAAGTCAAGGGTCAGGTGGCTCGGCTGGGCGTCCACGACGCCGTCAACCCGTTCGGAGTGCTAGCGGTCAGCCTGGGGTTGGCCAATTCCTGCGTGCTTGGGCGAGACCCAGCCACTCGCCGAGCCGACGGCGGATCCGGCTGCGGCGATATCCGCCGTGCACCGCCCCGGTTGCTGGTGGATCGAACAGCGATCCTGACCCGGGTACGGCTGTGGCGGGCTTGGTCAAGAACGTAGCGCTCCACCGGGCAACTAACCACTCCGTGGTACGCGGTGCCAGTCGGTGGGCGGCTAGCGCCAGGTGTGAGACCACACCCGTTGTTGCCTGCCTGCGTGGGCGGCGGGCGCACGCGAGGATCTTGGTGTCGGCTCCGCCTGAAAACTGACCCCGTGGTTCCGGCTGAATTTTGACCCCCTCCGGAAGCATCGGGAGGTGCTGAGCGTGGAGGACTGGGCGGAGATCCGTCGGTTGCACCGGGCGGAGCAGATG
>NZ_SMJY01000121.1:0-19250 GCF_004348355.1 Micromonospora sp. KC721
CCACCCACGCCGCCCGGATCCGCACCTTCCATCCCCGGCGCGGCCGGATGACCGGCCGCCAGACGGACGCCCTGGAACGTCTCTGGCCCGCGTACGGCCTCGACATCGCGGCCCTGGACGGCCCGTTCGACCCGGCGTCACTCGGTCGCGGTGCCCCGGTGGTGCTGGAGATCGGCTCCGGGATGGGTGACGCCACGGCGGCCATGGCGGGGGCCGACCCGGATCGGGACTACCTGGCGGTCGAGGTGCACACGCCGGGCATCGGCAACCTGTTGGAGCTGGTGGAACGGCACGGCCTGGGCAACGTCCGGGTGGCCCGGGGCGACGCGCTGGAACTGGTCCGGGCGATGCCCGAGGGGTGCCTGGACGCGGTGCACGTCTTCTTCCCCGACCCGTGGCCGAAGGCACGGCACCACAAGCGGCGGATCATCCAGCCGGTCCACGTGGCGCTGCTGCGGTCCCGGCTGCGTCCCGGCGGAACGCTGCACTGCGCCACGGACTGGGCCGAGTACGCCGAGGCGATGCGGGCCACCCTCACCGCCGACCCGGAACTGGTCGACGTGCACGGCGGCTTCGCGCCGCGACCCGCGCACCGGCCGGTGACCAAGTTCGAACGCCGGGCCCTGACCGCCAACCGGGAGATCTTCGACCTGGTCCACCGCCGCCGCTGACCCGCGCACTCCCCCACCGGGGCCGGCCCCGGTTGGCGCGCAAGGGCGTGCGCCGGGCACGATGGGAGCCGCCATGACTCTCACCGCCGCGCTCCCGCGAACCGCCGACCCCGACACCCTCTACGACGCGTTCGCCGGCTGGGCGTCCGAGCGCGGCCTGGAGCTGTACCCGCACCAGGAGGAGGCGGTCATCGAGATCGTCTCCGGCGCGAACGTGATCATGAACACCCCGACCGGCTCCGGCAAGAGCCTGGTCGCGATCGCGGCGCACTTCGCGGCCCTGGCCGAGGACCGGACGACCTTCTACACCGCCCCGATCAAGGCGCTGGTGTCGGAGAAGTTCTTCGCGCTCTGCGAGGTCTTCGGCGCGGAGAACGTCGGGATGCTCACCGGCGACGCCAGCGTCAACGCCGACGCCCCGATCATCTGCTGCACCGCCGAGATCCTGGCCAACCTGGCGCTGCGGGAGGGCGCACGGGCCGACGTCGGCCAGGTGATCATGGACGAGTTCCACTTCTACGCCGAACCGGACCGGGGCTGGGCGTGGCAGGTACCGCTGATCGAGCTGCCGCAGGCGCAGTTCGTCCTGATGTCCGCCACGCTCGGCGACACCACCCGGTTCGTCGACGACCTGGCCCGGCGTACCGGCCGGCCGACCGCCGTCGTGCGTTCGGCCGAGCGGCCGGTCCCGCTGCTCTTCTCGTACGCGATGACGCCGCTGCACGAGACCCTGGAGGAACTGCTGGAGACCAAGCAGGCCCCGGTGTACGTCGTGCACTTCACCCAGGCCGCCGCCCTGGAACGCGCCCAGGCCCTGATGAGCGTCAACGTCTGCACCCGCGCCGAGAAGGACATGATCGCCACCGCGATCGGCAACTTCCGGTTCACCTCCGGCTTCGGCAAGACGTTGTCCCGGCTGGTGCGCCACGGCATCGGCGTGCACCACGCCGGCATGCTGCCCAAGTACCGCCGCCTGGTGGAGACCCTGGCGCAGGCCGGGCTGCTCAAGGTCATCTGCGGCACCGACACCCTCGGTGTCGGCATCAACGTGCCGATCCGCACCGTCCTGTTCACCGGCCTGTCGAAGTACGACGGGGTGCGGACCCGGCTGCTCAAGGCCCGCGAGTTCCACCAGATCGCCGGGCGGGCCGGCCGGGCCGGTTTCGACACCCTCGGGCGGGTGGTCGTGCAGGCCCCCGAGCACGTCATCGAGAACGAGAAGGCCCTGGCCAAGGCCGGCGACGACCCGAAGAAGCGCCGCAAGGTGGTCAAGAAAAAGCCGCCGGAGGGCTCGATCGGCTGGGGTGAGCCGACCTTCCAGCGGCTGGTGGAGGCCGAGCCGGAGCCGCTGACCTCCAGCTTCCAGGTCAGCCACTCGATGCTGCTCAACGTCATCGGCCGTCCCGGCGACGCGTTCGCCGCGATGCGGCACCTGCTCACCGACAACCACGAGGACCGCGCCGCGCAGCGCCGGCACATCCGCCGGGCCATCGCCATCTACCGGGCGCTGCGCGCCGGTGGCGTGGTCGAACAACTCGACGCGCCCGACGAGGCCGGCCGGCGGGTCCGGCTCACCGTCGACCTGCAGCTCGACTTCGCGCTCAACCAGCCGCTGTCCCCGCTGGCGTTGGCCGCCATCGAGTTGCTCGACGTCGAGTCCCCGTCGTACGCGCTCGACGTGCTCTCGGTGATCGAGTCGATCCTCGACGACCCGCGCCAGGTGCTCTCCGCCCAGCAGTTCAAGGCGCGCGGCGAGGCGGTCGCCGCGATGAAGGCCGAGGGCATCGAGTACGAGGCCCGCCTCGAACTGCTCGACGAGGTGACCTGGCCCAAGCCCCTGGCCGAACTGTTGGGCAACGCGTACGAGCTGTACCGGCAGGGACACCCCTGGGTCGCCGACCACCAGCTCTCCCCCAAGTCCGTGGTCCGCGACATGTACGAGCGGGCGATGACCTTCGGCGAGTACGTGCAGTTCTACGGGCTGACCCGGTCCGAGGGACTGGTACTGCGCTACCTCGCCGACGCGTACAAGACGCTGCGGCAGACCGTTCCGGAGGACGCCAAGACCGAGGAGCTGGTCGACCTCATCGAGTGGCTGGGCGAGTTGGTGCGCCAGGTGGACTCCAGCCTGATCGACGAGTGGGAACGGCTGCGCAACCCGTCCGACGTGGCCGAGGTGGCCTCGGCCCTGGACGACCGGCCGCCGGCGGTGACCCGCAACACCCGGGCGTTCCGGGTGCTGGTGCGCAACGCGCTGTTCCGCCGGGTCGAGCTGGCCGCCCTGCGCCGCTGGGATCTCCTCGGCGAACTCGACGGCTCCGACGGGTGGGACGCCGACGCCTGGGCGGACGCGTTGGAGCCGTACTTCGCCTCGTACGACGAGATCGGGGTGGGTCCCGACGCGCGCGGGCCGGCGCTGCTGATGATCGAGCAGGGCCGGGAACGCTGGACGGTACGGCAGATCCTCGACGACCCGGAGGGCGACCACGACTGGGGCATCAGCGCCGAGGTCGACCTCGCGGCGTCGGACGAGGCGGGTGCCGCGGTCGTCCGGATCACCGACGTCGGGCAGTTGTAGGAGCATCGCCCGTACGCTGCCCGGCGTGGACGTGCAGCGGGCAAACCGGCAGCGGGCATTGATCGGCGAGGTCGTGGACATCGCGACGGACGCCCGGATCGAGGTGTGGCTGCGCTGCGGCGGCGCGGTTTCCAGGCCGTCGACGGGCCGCCGGTCCAGCAGCAACTCGACGTCGTGCGCGATGGCGAGGAGTCGAGCTTTGCCTGGCTGGCGCGGGACGCCGCGGGTCGCCTCGTGGTGGGCGGCGGCCCGTGGGCCGGCGAGCCGTATCCGGCCGGCATGCTGGACTGGCCAGCTGGACGGATCGGGCGGGTGTGTTGCCCGATCATCAGCCCGGCGGCGCAGATCGAGATCAAACAGATGATGCCGGTGTGGGTGCCGGGCCGGCCCCGGCGAGCCAAGGACGCCGCGGACGTGGCCCGGTTGCGGGCTGGGCTGCGCAACCGCCGCCCCTGAGCCGTACGGCGTCCGGCAGCCGGCTCAGGTCGCCGCGCGCCGCCAGAACTGGCGGGCGGCGTACCCCTCGCGTCGAAGCCAGTGCTCGGTGTAGACGATGCGGGTCGCCTCGATGACCACGAGGGTGTCCCGGGGTGACTCCGCTTGTCGCCTCGGCGGCGGTCGCATACGGTCCCGGCCATACCGATTCGGATGAACGAATCCATGACCACCAGCCGGTGCGCTCGGTCCACCGGCACGCCTTCGGCGGCGAACCCGGCGGCACCGTGGCGGATCTGGTGGGATGCCCTCCGTCGCGATGATCCGACCGCTGCGTCGGGACGTTCGTGTACTCCGACGCGTTCTGGAGGTACGACTGCATCGGCCTCCGCGACGAGAACGCCGGCTGACCCCCGGCGGGGCGACCGCTGCTCATGGAACGCTCTGCCGCCTCAGGGCTGGCCACCTTCTAGGCACCGGGGCCGCACCGTCGGCCCCTTCGATCGGGGTGGCCGGCTGGCAGCGGACTCAACCAAACCGGGGCTCCGATTCCCTGGGAGATGTCACACCCGTCGATTAGAATGTATGTACTAATCGAGCCGCTGACCTGGGAGGACGCCCATGACCGCGCCCACCTCCGCCGCCCCGATCACCCCCTACGCCACCCTCCTCGGTTTCACCCGGTACGTCGACCGCACCGGACCAACCAAGGCCACCTTCGTCGGTGGTCTGCGCCGTCAGCGGGCCAGCCGCTCCGGCTTCAACCCGCACGGCCAGTTCGTCAAGGCCCTGAAGGCCGACGTCGCCTTTCACACCGGTGGCACCCACCTGGCGCAGGTGGCCGATCTGGTCAAGCCCCGCTGGCGCCCGCTCTACCAGGCGCTGGTTCCGGGTGCGTCGGCCTGGCTGGAGTCCCTCGGCGACCCGGCCGGCGTCGACCTGGCGCAGACCCGTGACGCGCTCGCCATGCTCGGCGACCTGCCCGTCAAGATCAACCCGCACTTCGGTGTCCGATACGCCGACGGTCGCGCCGAGGCGGTCCGACTGCACTTCGACGAGGCCCAGCCGAGCGGGGAGGCGACGCTGGCCACCCTGCACCTGATGGCCCGACACATGGACGCGGTGCTGCCGCACGCCGAGCCGGTCCTGGTCGACGTGCGGCGCGGTGTGGCGCACCGGATGCCCGCCGACGCCAAGCCCGAGCAGGTGGAGCAGTGGCTGGCCGGGGAGGCCGCCGCGTTCCGCGCCATCTGGTCCACCGCCGCCTGACCACCCACCCTTGTCATGCGGCGAATCGGGGTATCCGACGATGCGGATACCCCGATTCGCCGCAGGCGCCGGGGCGCGCGTCGTGACCAGACTCTCAAGCAACGCGTAAAAGTTGAGCGTTCAACAGTTTCTCGCTACGGTCGGCTTCGATGGCTCGCGCGCCAGCCGTGGCCTACCGGCCGGCGGTCGGCAGCGCGGGTCCGACAGTCGTACGCCCAGACCGAGGAGAACCGCATGACCCCGCCCACTCCCGTCCGTGACGTCGTGATCCTGCTCGCCCGGGTCGGCATCGGCATCGTCTTCTTCGCCCACGGCTGGCAGAAGCTGGTCACCAACGGCATCGACGGCACCGCCGCCTTCTTCGACCAGGCCGGCGTGCCGCTGCCAACCCTCTCGGCGTGGTTCGCCGCGCTGGTCGAGCTGATCGGCGGCGCGGCGCTGATCGTCGGCGCGGGCCTCCCGATCGCCGGCCTGCTGCTGGCGGTGACCATGGCCGGCGCGTTCCTCTTCGTGCACGCCGGCAAGGGCCTCTTCATCGACCAGGGCGGCTACGAGTACGTCCTCACCCTCGGCGCGGCGAGCCTGCTGCTGGCCGCGGTGGGCGCCAGCCGGTTCAGCGTCGACCACCTCCTGTTCGGCCGCCGCACCCGCGCCGTCGACACCGCCCGCTCCTGACCAGCCTGGCTCGGACGGCGCCACCGCCGCGTAACCCGCACCGCCGACAGCACCTTCACCCGACGGGCCCGGCGTAACCCCGGTGGTGCCCGCCTGGTGATGGCCGCGTGCCGCCCGGGCGCTGGCCCGCCGACACCCCGACGGTCGGCACCGGCCAGGATCAACGGCGAGCCGGCAGACGGCCGCCGCAGCGAAACGGTGGCCTCCCTCGACGGGAGGCCACCGTTTCGTGACTGGAAGCCGCCCGCCGGCCGCGCCTACCCGCACCCGGGCAGGGGACCGGTCCGCAGGAAAAGCCGCTCAGTCCTCCGAGGCCTGACGGCTGGCCGGGACGGTCGGCATCGGCCACTGCCCGGTACGGACCAGCGCGGAGGCGTCGAGCCGCTGATCCGCCCAGCTGTCCGTCTCGGGGAGCAGGTCGGCCACCGGCACCAGCCGCAGGGCGTCCATCGGGCCGACGATCACGTGGATCGAGGGCACATGGTCGAGCAGCACCTGGCGGCACCGCCCGCAGGGCGGCACCACTCCCCGCCCGCGGTCGCCCACCGCGACGATGGCCTCCAGCTCACTGACGCCCTGGGTCGCGGCGGTTCCGAGGACGACCAGTTCGGCGCAGGGGCCGCCGGTGAAGTGCGCGACGTTCACCCCGCTGAAGACCCGCCCGTCGGCCGTCCGGGCCGCGGCGGCGACGGTGTGCCGGTCGCTGCGGCAGCGCAGCTTGGCGACCGCGGTCGCGGCCTGGACCAACGCTCGGTCCGTGTCCAGCATGTCCATCTCGCGCCCCCGTCCTGTCGCCGGACAGCCTAGCCCCGCCAGGCCGCGTTCCCCGGCAGCGACGCCGCCGTACCTCGAACGACAGCCCCCTCAAGATCGACTCCGTCTGCGCCACGATGGGCCATCCCAGCGAGAGGACACCGCTACTTGCGGCAGATTGAGACGCCTCGGCCCGGCTCAGCCCGCAGCCTGCCACGGCGTCGGCGGTAACCCGGAAGCGGTCCGCCGTGGGGCTGCCTATCCTTGGCGACGACATGCAGAATCCCGCCGCACCCGCCACCGTCCGCGAGCTGCACCGCCGCCTGGACTCCCTGATGTTCCGCGACCAGCGACGCCTCCAGCGGCGGTTGGACGGCGTCCGGAAGGTCAAGGATCCGCAGCGGCGTGACAGCGCGCTGGCCGAGATCGCCACCGAGGTGGCACGGGCCGAGTCCCGGCTGGCCGCCCGGCGGGCCGCCGTGCCGGCGATCACCTACCCGGCGCAGCTACCGGTCAGCGAACGCAAGGACGACATCGCCGCCGCCATCCGCGACCACCAGGTGGTGATCGTGGCCGGCGAGACGGGCTCCGGCAAGACCACCCAGCTGCCCAAGATCTGCTTGGAGCTGGGGCGCGGCGTGCACGGGCTGATCGGGCACACCCAGCCCCGCAGGCTCGCCGCCCGCACCGTCGCCGACCGGATCGCCGAGGAGCTGGGCACCGAACTGGGCGAGGTGGTCGGCTACAAGGTCCGCTTCACCGACCAGGTCGGCGACAACAGCCTGGTCAAGCTGATGACCGACGGCATCCTCCTGGCCGAGTTGCAGACCGACCGGATGCTGCGCCAGTACGACACGCTGATCATCGACGAGGCGCACGAGCGCAGCCTCAACATCGACTTCATCCTCGGCTACCTGAAGCAGCTCCTGCCCCGCCGCCCCGACCTGAAGGTGATCATCACCTCGGCCACCATCGAGACCGGTCGGTTCGCCCGGCACTTCGCCGGTCCACCGACCGAGGACGCACCCGACGGCGAGCCCGCCCCGGTCGTCGAGGTCTCCGGGCGGACCTACCCGGTCCAGGTGCGGTACCGACCACTGGTCGAGGTCATCGACGCCGACGAGGAGGACGCCGACGAGGAGAACGTCCGCGACCAGATCCAGGCCATCGGCGACGCGGTCGAGGAGTTGGCCGCCGAGGGGCCCGGCGACGTCCTGGTCTTCCTCAGCGGTGAGCGGGAGATCCGGGACACCGCCGAGGCGCTGGGCAAGCTGGTGCAGAAGAAGCGGACCCTGCTCGGCACCGAGATCCTTCCGCTGTACGCCCGGCTGTCCACCGCCGAGCAACACCGGGTCTTCGCCCCGCACACCGGCCGCCGGGTGGTGCTGGCCACCAACGTCGCGGAGACGTCGCTGACCGTCCCCGGCATCAAGTACGTGGTGGACCCGGGCACCGCCCGGATCTCCCGCTACTCCAGCCGGCTGAAGGTGCAGCGGCTGCCCATCGAGCCGGTGTCCCAGGCGTCGGCGAACCAGCGCAAGGGCCGCTGCGGCCGCACCTCCGACGGCATCTGCATCCGCCTCTACGACGAGCAGGACTTCGCCGCCCGCCCCGAGTTCACCGACCCGGAGATCCTGCGCACCAACCTCGCCTCGGTCATCCTCCAGATGACCTCGATCGGGCTCGGCGACATCGCCGCCTTCCCGTTCATCGACCCGCCTGACCGGCGGCACATCGCCGACGGCGTCAGCCTGCTGCAGGAGCTGGGTGCGCTCGACCCCACCCAGACCGACCCGACGAAGCGGCTCACCCCGCTGGGCCGGCGGCTGGCGCAGCTCCCGGTCGACCCCCGGCTGGCCCGGATGGTGATCGAGGGCGAACGCAACGGCTGTGCCACCGAGGTCGTCGTGATCGCCGCCGCGCTGTCCATCCAGGACCCGCGCGAGCGGCCGGCGGAGAAGCAGGCCCAGGCCGACCAGGCGCACGCCCGGTTCGCCGACTCCGAGTCGGACTTCGTCGCGTACCTGAACCTGTGGCGGTACCTGCGGGAGCAGCAGCGGGCGCTGTCGTCCAGCGCGTTCCGCCGGATGTGCAAGGCGGAGTACCTGAACTACCTGCGGGTGCGCGAGTGGCAGGACATCGTCAGCCAACTGCGGCAGGTGTTGCGTACGCCGGAGGGAGGCCGGGGTGGGCGACCGGCGCGCGACGCCGACGGCGACGGCCGGCGCGGCGTCGGCGCGGACCTGCCCGAGGAGATCGACACTCCGAAGGTGCACCAGTCGCTGCTGCCCGGCCTGCTGTCGCAGATCGGGCTCAAGGACGCGCAGAAGCACGAGTACCTGGGCGCGCGGGGCGCGAAGTTCGCGATCTTCCCCGGTTCGGCGCTGTTCAAGAAGCCACCGCGCTGGGTGATGGCCGCCGAGCTGGTGGAGACCTCCCGGCTGTGGGGCCGGGTCGCCGGTCGCATCGAGCCGGAGTGGGTCGAGCCGTTGGCGCAGCACCTGGTCAAGCGCAGCTACAGCGAGCCGCACTGGGAGAAGAAGCAGGCCGCGGTGATGGCCTACGAGAAGGTCACCCTGTACGGCATCCCGATCGTCACCTCCCGCAAGGTCAACTTCGGGCGGATCGACCCGGGGCTGAGCCGGGAGCTGTTCATCCGGCACGCCCTCGTCGAGGGTGACTGGTCCACCCACCACCCGTTCTGGCAGGACAACCAGCGGCTGCGCGCCGAGGTCGAGGAGCTGGAGAACCGGGCCCGGCGGCGCGACATCCTGGTCGACGACGAGACGATCTTCCAGTTCTACGACGAGCGGATCCCCGCCGACGTGGTCTCCGGCCGGCACTTCGACGCCTGGTGGAAGCAGACCCGCCGGGAACACCCCGACCTGCTCACCTTCACCCGCGACCTGCTGGTCAACGCCGGCCGGGGCGGGGTCGACGAGGCCGACTACCCGGACCAGTGGCGGGCCGACGGGGTCACCCTGCCGCTGACGTACACCTTCGACCCGACCGCCCCCAGCGACGGCGTCACCGTCGACATCCCGCTGCCGCTGCTCAACCAGGTCCCGGCGGAAAGCTTCGACTGGCAGGTGCCGGGACTGCGCGAGGAGCTGGTCATCGCGCTGATCCGGTCGCTGCCCAAGGCGGTGCGCCGCAACTTCGTCCCGGTGCCGGACTACGCCCGCGCCGCCCTGGCGGCGATCACCCCCGGCGAGGAGCCGCTGCTCGACGCGCTGACCCGGCAGCTACGCCGGATGACCGGGGTCACCGTCCCGCGCGAGGCGTGGGACGTCGGCAAGCTCCCGCCGCACCTGCGGGTCGGTTTCCGGGTGCTCGACGAGGAGAACCGGCCGGTCGCCGAGGGCAAGGACCTCGCCGCCCTGCAACGCCAGCTCCGCCAGGAGGTACGCCAGGTCGTGGCCGCCGCCGCGCCGGACGTCGCCCGGACGGGCCTGAAGGAGTGGAGCATCGACTCTCTCCCCCGCACCATCGAGCAGGTCCGCGCCGGGTACGCGGTGACCGCGTACCCGGCGCTGGTGGACGAGGGCGCCACCGTCGGGGTGAAGGTGTTCGACTCCCCCGCCGAGCAGGAGGCCGCGCACTGGGCGGGCACCCGCCGGCTGCTGCGGCTGACCGTGCCGTCCCCGGCGAGGTTCCTGCAGGGCCGGCTCTCCAACGAGGCGAAGCTGGCGCTGAGCCGTAACCCGCACGGCGGGGTGCAGCAGCTCATCGAGGACGCGGCGGGCGCGGCGATCGACAAGTTGGTAGCCGACGCGGGTGGCCCCGCCTGGGACGCCGACGGCTTCGCCGCGCTGCGCGAGCGGGTCCGCGCCGACCTGGTCGACACGGTGGTCGACGTGATGGACCGGGTCCGCAGGGTGCTCGCCGCCGCGTACGCGGTGGAGCAGCGGCTCGGCAAGACCCAGAACCTGGCCGTGGTGGCCGCCCTGGCCGACATCCGCCAGCAGCTCTCCGGCCTGGTGCACGCCGGCTTCATCACCGAGACCGGGTACGCCCGCCTGCCCGACCTGCTGCGCTACCTGACCGCGATCGAACGGCGGCTGGACCGGCTTCCCGGCAACCCGCAGCGGGACCGCCAACAGCAGGACCGCATCGCGGTGGTGCGCAAGGAGTACGCCGACCTGCTGGCCGCGCTGCCGCCAGCGCGGCGGAACTCGGCGGCGGTCCGGCAGATCCGGTGGATGATCGAGGAGCTGCGGGTGAACGTCTTCGCGCAGGCGCTGGGCACCCCGTACCCGGTGTCGGAGCAGCGGATCTACCGGGCGATGGACGAGGTCGAGGGGCGCTGATCCCGCCCGCCGGTCAGGCCGGGTGGCGCTCCGGCCGGACCGACGCCGGGGCCGGACGCGGCCCGCGCAGCACGCGCAGCACCCGGCCCGGGGTGAGCAGCCGGGTCGGCGGGTCGACCAGGTTGATCACCCGCAGGAAGGCCGCGCCGAGGTCCGCGTCCGTGGTGGCTGCCGCGTGCAGCCGGGCGACATAGGCGTTGACCAGCCGTACCGTGAGGGTGCGTCGACCGGCGACCTCGGGGAAGCGCAGGTCGGTGCCGACGGAGATCTGCCACGGGCCGTCGATCAGCCGAGCCGCACCTCGGTAGAAGCGCCGGGCCAGCCGGTCACCGCCCTCGGCGAGCAGCCGGCGCAGCAGCAGTGCCTCCAGCGAGGCCACCGTGATGCCCTGCCCGTAGATCGGGTTGAAGCTGCACAACGCGTCGGCGAAGACCAGGTGCCCTTCGGGCAGGTGGCGCAGCCGTTCGTAGCGGCGGCGGACGCTGGCCGGGTAGCCCATCCGGACCGGTTCGCTCGCCGGCAGTGCGGTGCGCAGCAGCTCACCGATCTGCGGGGCGGACAACGAGTCGGCGAACGCGGCCATGCCCTCGTCGTCGGTGGGCGGCTGCTCCCCGAGCACGCCGCTGAGCACCACCGCGAACCGGCCGTCCTCGTGCGGGGCGACGATGCCGGCGCGAGGCCGGCCCGGCATCGCGTTGACCAGCGCGCCCAGCAGCCCTTCCAGCTGGCCCGGCTCCCGCCGGTAGGTGCGGGTGACGTAGGTGACGTCGACTCCGACCCGTTCCTCCGGCGCGGCCGGGTAGCCGAGCTCGGCGAGCCAGACCGGGCTGCGGCTGCCCCGGCCGCCGGCGTCGACGACCAGGTCGGCGTCGATGGTGGTCTCGGTCCGGTCCGCTCCGGTGGGGACCGCCCGCACACCGGTGACGCGGGCCCCGTCACCCTCGGTGAGCAGGCCGGTGACCGTGTGCCCGGACAGCACCCGCACGCCGGGCAGGACGGCGACCCGCTCCCGCACCACCTGCTCCAGCAGCGGCCGGCTCATGCCGTAGGCGACCAGGTCGGAGGGGGCGCGGCGCATCCGGTGCCCGTCGTTGTACCAGTGGACCTCGCCGTGCAGGTCGACCGGGCAGGCGCCCCGGGCGGTCAGTTCCTCGCCGATGCCGGGGAACAGGTCGACGAGCACCTGCCGTCCCCGGTCCAGCAGCACGTGCAGCTGGCGTCCCTGGGGCACGCCGCGTCGGCTGGTCGGGGTCGCCGGCAGGTCGTCCCGGTCGAGCAGGATCACCTCGGCGTACGCGTCGGTCAGGGCGCGGGCGGCGAGCAGACCGCCCATGCTGGCGCCGATCACCACGGCGCGGCCGGCAGGTGCCATGTGGGCAGCGTAGGGGTGGCACGGCCGGTGCGACGTCTTCCAGCGTGCGCGACCGGTGCGGTCAGAGCGGTTCCACGCCCGGGGGCAGTTCGTCGCCGCCGGTGGCGTCGTGCACGTACTCCAGCAGGATCCGGCGCAGTTCCCGGCCGGCGTGGGTGGGTACCACGTCGCGCCGCCGGGCCACCGCGATGGTCCGCCGTACGCCGGGCGGGGCAAGCCGGGTGACCCGTACGCCGGCCCGGCGGGCGACCACGATGCCGGGGACGAGGGCGACGCCGAGGCCCGCCTCGACGAGGCTGAGCACGGCGTCCATCTCCCCGCCGTCGACCGCGACGGTCGGCTCGAATCCGGCGGCCCGGCAGGCCTGGAGGGTGGCGTCGCGCAGGTCGTAGCCCTCGCGGAACATCACCAACGGCTGGTCGCGCAGGTCGGTGACGCGCACCTGGCCGGTCCAGTGCGCGGCGGGCAGCGGGTCGACGGAGGCGACGACCAGGCTCTCCCGCAGGATGGGGTCGACACGCAGCCCGGGGTCGGCGCCCTGTGCCGGCATGATGATCAGGGCGAGGTCGAGGTCGCCGCGGAGCAGGAGGCGTACGAGATCCTGCGAGCCGCCCTCCTCGACCCGCAGGTCGACGCTGGGGTGGGCGTCGCGGAACCGACGCAGCACCGGCGGTGCCAGCGAGGTGGCCAGGCTGGGGGTGGCGCCGAGGCGGACCCGCCCCCGGCGCAGGCCGACCAGTTCCTGCACCTCGCGGGTGGCGGTCTCCACGTCGGCGAGGATCCGCTTGGCCAGCGGCAGCAGCACCTCACCGGCCGTGGTGAGGGTGATGTTGCCCCTTACCCGTTCGAAGAGCGGGGCCCCGAGGTCGGTCTCCAGGGCGTGAATTTGCTTACTCAACGACGGCTGGGTGATGCCGACCAGGTCAGCGGCTTGGGTGAAATGTCGTACTTCAGCGACCGCGACGAAGTATTTCAGCTGATGGAGCTGCACCTGGATAGCCTACGGCTATCAAGACTGCGAGGTCGATGCATTGGACGACTGATCAAAGTGCTTCTAGCGTCCATCACGTGGTAGTCACGCAAACCCGGTCGCCCATCCGCTCGAACGTCGGTCTCAAGGCCGTCATGGCGGTGACGGGCCTTCTCCTCGTGCTGTTCCTCATCGCCCACATGCTCGGCAACCTGAAGATCTTCGCCGGTGCCGAGTCGTTCAACCACTACGCCCACTGGCTGCGCGAGCTGGGTAGCCCCCTGCTGCCCGCCGGCTGGTACCTGTGGCTGCAGCGCGGCGCGCTGCTGGCTGCCCTTGTCGCGCACATCTGGGCCGCCACCGTGCTGGCGCTGCGCGCGCGCGCCGCCCGCCCGGTCCGGTACGCCCACCGCAGGAAGGTCCAGGGCAGCTACGCCGCCCGCACCATGCGCTGGGGTGGAGTGATCATCGGGCTCTTCGTGATCTACCACATCCTGGACCTGACCACCGGTCACCTGAACCCGGTCGGCGACCCGACCCGGCCGCAGGCCAACGTGGTGGCGGACTTCGCACCCGACCGTTGGTACGTGACCCTCTTCTACACCCTCGCGGTGGTCGCCCTCGGCTTCCACCTGCGCCACGGCGCCTTCAGCGCGTTCCGCAGCCTCGGCCAGCAGACGCCGAAGGGTGAGCGCCGGGCCAAGAACCTCGCGCTGGTCTTCGCCGTCGCGCTGACCGCCGGCTACCTGGTGGTGCCGTTCGCCGTACTCATCGGATTGGTGCGCTGATCATGGATCTCTACACCGAGGGCGACCCGATCGCCGACACCAAGGCCCCCGAGGGTCCGATCGAGACCCGCTGGGAACGCCGCCGCTTCTCCGCCAAGCTGGTCAACCCGGCGAACCGGCGCAAGATGACCGTGATCGTGGTGGGCACCGGCCTGGCCGGCGGCTCGGCCGCGGCGACCCTGGCCGAGCAGGGTTACCGGGTCAAGTCGTACTGCTACCAGGACAGCCCACGCCGGGCGCACTCCATCGCCGCGCAGGGTGGCATCAACGCCGCCAAGAACTACCGCAACGACGGCGACTCGGTCCACCGGCTCTTCTACGACACGGTCAAGGGCGGTGACTTCCGCTCGCGCGAGTCGAACGTGCACCGGCTGGCCGAGGTCTCGGTCAACATCATCGACCAGTGCGTGGCCCAGGGTGTGCCGTTCGCCCGCGAGTACGGCGGCCTGCTCGACACCCGCTCCTTCGGCGGCGCGCAGGTGCAGCGCACCTTCTACGCCCGCGGGCAGACGGGCCAGCAGCTGCTGCTCGGCGCGTACCAGGCGCTGGAGCGGCAGATCGGCCTCGGCAACGTGGAGATGAACGCCCGGCACGAGATGCTGGAGCTGGTCGTCGTCGACGGCAAGGCCCGGGGCATCGTGGTCCGGGACCTGGTCACCGGCGAGATCAGCACCGAGATGGCCGACGCGGTGGTGCTCGCCTCCGGCGGCTACGGCAACGTCTTCTACCTCTCCACCAACGCCAAGGGCTGCAACGTCACGGCCACCTGGCGGGCGCACCGCAAGGGCGCGTACTTCGCCAACCCCTGCTACACGCAGATCCACCCGACCTGCATCCCGGTCTCCGGCGACCACCAGTCGAAGCTGACCCTGATGAGCGAGTCGCTGCGCAACGACGGCCGGGTGTGGGTGCCGAAGGCCAAGGGCGACGACCGCGCGCCGCGCGACATCCCCGAGGACGAGCGGGACTACTACCTGGAGCGGATCTACCCCTCCTTCGGCAACCTGGTTCCCCGCGACATCGCCTCTCGCGCCGCGAAGAACGTCTGCGACGAGGGCCGCGGGGTCGGGCCGACCAAGCTCGGCGTCTACCTCGACTTCGCCGACGCGATCAACCGGCTCGGCCGCAAGGCCATCGAGGCCAAGTACGGCAACCTCTTCGAGATGTACGAGCGGATCACCGGCGAGGACCCGTACGAGGTCCCGATGCGGATCTACCCGGCCGTGCACTACACGATGGGCGGCCTCTGGGTCGACTACGACCTGCAGTCCACCATCCCCGGGCTGTTCGTGATCGGCGAGGCGAACTTCTCCGACCACGGCGCGAACCGGCTCGGTGCGTCGGCGCTGATGCAGGGTCTCGCCGACGGCTACTTCGTGCTGCCCGCCACCATCGCCAACTACCTGGCCGCCGGCCCGTTCGAGGCCATCGACGCCAGCCACCCGGCCGCCGTGCAGGCCCGCCGCGACGTGGAGGACCGGATCACCCGGCTGCTCGCCGTCGACGGCGACCGCACGGTGGACTCGTTCCACCGTGAGCTGGGTCAGATCATGTGGGAGCACTGCGGCATGGAACGCACCGAGGCCGGGCTGCGCAAGGCGATCGACGAGATCCGGGCCCTGCGCGAGCAGTTCTGGCAGCGGGTCCGCGTCCCGGGTGACGGCGAGGGGCTCAACCAGTCGCTGGAGAAGGCCGGCCGGGTGGCCGACTTCTTCGAACTGGCCGAGCTGATGTGCGTCGACGCCCTGCACCGCGAGGAGTCCTGCGGCGGCCACTTCCGGGCCGAGCACCAGACCCCCGACGGTGAGGCGCAGCGCGACGACGACCGGTTCGCCTACGTGGCGGCCTGGGAGTACACGGGCACCGGGGAGCCGGCCGTGCTGCACAAGGAAGACCTGAAGTTCGAATACGTCCACCCCACGCAGCGGAGCTACAAGTGAATCTGACCCTGCGCATCTGGCGCCAGAAGGGCCCTGAGGACAAGGGTCGGATGGTGACCTACCAGGTCGAGGACGTCTCCCCGGACATGTCGTTCCTGGAGATGCTCGACGTGCTCAACGAGCGGTTGATCCTCTCCGGTGAGGAGCCGGTCGCGTTCGACCACGACTGTCGCGAGGGCATCTGCGGCATGTGCGGCCTGATGATCAACGGCGACGCGCACGGGCCGCAGCGCGGCACCACCGCGTGCCAGCTGCACATGCGGCAGTTCTCCGACGGCGAGACGATCGACATCGAGCCGTGGCGGGCCCGGGCCTTCCCGGTGATCAAGGATCTGGTGGTCAACCGGAACGCCTTCGACAAGATCATCGCCGCTGGTGGCTACATCACCGCCCCGACCGGCAGCGCCCCGGAGGCGCACTCCACCCCGGTGCCCAAGGCCGACGCCGACGCCGCCTTCGAGTCGGCCGCCTGCATCGGCTGCGGCGCCTGCGTGGCGGCCTGCCCGAACGGCTCGGGGATGCTCTTCACCGCCGCCAAGGTCACCCAGCTCTCGCTGCTGCCGCAGGGGCAGCCGGAGCGGTACACCCGGGTGGTCGGCATGGTGGACGCCCACGACGAGGCCGGCTTCGGCGGCTGCACCAACGCCGGTGAGTGCACCGTGGTCTGCCCGAAGGGCATCCCGCTGAACACCATCGGCCGGCTCAACCGCGACTACCTGGCGGCGACCGCCAAGAACGGCGGCAAGCCGGGCTCCTGAGCCCTGATCCGACGGCCGACCCTCGGGTGTCCATCGATCACCGTTACCCGCACGTGGGGGTATTCCTCGACTGGAATGCCCCCACGTGGCGCATCTGAGGGGTTATCAGGCGCGGTCCGACGCGCACCACCCTCGGTGACGGGACCGACACCACCGGTTCAACCCCGCCCGCCCGGGTAGCACATACCCCGGGACGCAGGGAGAGGGGACCGCCGATGAGGGCAGTGACCTGGCACGGCAAACGGGACGTCCGGGTGGAGAAGGTGCCGGACCCGACGATCGAGGAGCCGACCGACGCGATCGTCCGGATCACCTCCACCGCGATCTGCGGCTCCGACCTGCACCTGTACGAGGTGCTCGGGCCGTACCTGAAGCCGGGCGACATCCTCGGGCACGAGCCGATGGGCGTCGTCGAGGAGGTCGGTCCCGAGGTGACCGGACTCAAGCCCGGCGACCGGGTGGTCGTGCCGTTCAACATCGCCTGCGGGCACTGCTGGATGTGCGACCGGCAGCTCTACGCGCAGTGCGAGACCACACAGGTGACCTCGACGGGCAAGGGCGCCGCCCTGTTCGGCTACACCTCGCTCTACGGCTCGGTCCCGGGCGGGCAGGCCGAGTACCTGCGGGTCCCACAGGCGCAGTTCGGCCCGATCAGGATCCCGGAGGACGGCCCGGACGAGCGCTACCTCTACCTCAGCGACATCCTGCCCACCGCCTGGCAGGCGGTGCGGTACGCCGACACCCCGCCCGGCGGCACCCTGGCGGTCTTCGGTCTCGGCCCGGTGGGCCAGCTCTGCGCCCGGATCGGCCGCCACCTCGGCGCGGACCGGGTGATCGGGCTGGACCTGGTGCCGGAGCGGCTGGAGATGGCCCGCCGGCACGGTGTCGAGACGCTCGACGTCAACCAGCTCGACGACGTGCCGGGCACCCTGGTCGACCTGGTCGACGGGCGCGGGCCGGACGCGGTCATCGACGCCGTCGGCATGGAGGCGCACGGCGCTCCGCTGGGCAGGATCGCCCAGACCGCCGCCGGGCTGCTACCGGACCCACTGGCCCGGGCGATGACCGACCGGGTCGGCGTCGACCGGCTGGTGGTCCTCACGGCCGCGCTCAAGGCGGTCCGCCGCGGCGGCACCGTCTCCGTCACCGGCGTCTACGGCGGCGAGGTGGACCCGCTGCCGCTGATGGAGATGTTCGACCGGGGCGTCCAGCTACGGATGGGCCAGTGCCACGTACGCCGCTGGACCGACGAGATCGTGCCGCTGCTCACCGCCGACGACGACCCGCTGGGCGTGGCGGACCTGCGCACCCACCGGATGCCGCTGGCCGAGGCGCCGCGGGCGTACGAGATGTTCCAGCAGAAGCGGGACGGCTGCGTGAAGGTCGTGCTCGCGCCGTGAGCCGGGTGGTGGTGATCACCGGTGCGAGCAGCGGCATCGGCCGCGCCACCGCCCGGGAGTTCGCCGGTCGCGGTGACCGCCTGGTCCTCGCGGCCCGTTCCCCCGAGACCCTCGCCCAGGTCCGCGACGAGTGTCGGCAAGTCGGCGCGGAGGTGCGCGACGTGCCCACCGACGTCACCGAAACCGGCGCGCTCGACGCCCTGGCCGCCACCGCGGTCGCCGAGTTCGGCCGGATCGACGTGTGGGTGCACACCGCCGTGGTGATGGCGTACGGGCGGTTCGACCAGACCCCGGCGGAGGTGTTCGACCAGGTGGTCCGGACCGACCTGCTGGCCGCCGCCGCGGCCGCGCGGGCCGCGCTGCGGCACTTCCGGTTGGCGCGGCGCGGCACGTTGATCCTCACCGGCTCGGTGCTCGGCCACGTCACCGCGCCCTACCTCGGCGCGTACGTGACCAGCAAGTGGGGTCTGCACGGCCTGTCCCGGGTGCTGCGGCAGGAGTCCCGGGACCTGCCCGGGGTCCAGGTCTGCCTGATCACCCCCGGCAGTGTCGACACCCCGGTCTACCAGCAGGCGGCCAACTATGCCGGCCGGGTCGGGCGGCCTCCGCTGCCGATCACCACCCCCGAGCGGGTGGCCCGGGCCGTCGTCGACTGCGCCGACCGGCCGCGCCGGGAGATCTCGGTGGGCCGGCTCAACCTGATCATGCGAGTGGCTTTCACCGCACTGCCGGGCCTCTACGACGTGCTGGTCGGGCCGCTGATGCGCCTCGGTGGCCTGACCGACCGGCCGGTGCCGCCGACCGAGGGCGTGGTGTTCCGGCCCCACCCGGCCGGCGAGGCGGTGCGGGGCGGCTGGCTGCCCGACCTGCCGGGCCTGCTCCGGTCGGTCGGCGACACGGCCGCGTCCGCCGGCGCGGCGGCCGGACGCCGGCTGTGCCGCCGGCTCGCCTCCCGCCCGGCCACTCCCGGTAGTGGCGCTCGGGCGTCGACACGGTGACTACCGTGTACGACGGGAGATGGCGGAGGGGAAAGACGATGCGGGCACCAGCGGACGGGCAACCGGGTTCGGCCATCAGCGGGCGGCTGTGGCGGTTGGCGGGGCTGGCCGCGGTGGCCGGTCTGGCGTACGCGGCGCGGGACGTGCCGGCGCAGCTCGGCGGGCGACTCACCGGAGCCCGGGCGGAACGGGCGGCCCGCTCCCCGCAGTTCCGCGACGGCCACTTCCACAACCGGGCTCAGATCCAGTCGATGATCACCGGCGAGCCGGGCCGCAACCTGCTCTGGGAGCTGGTCTTCGGCAAGCAGCGCCGCCGCCCCACCGCCCCGGTGC
>NZ_SMJY01000122.1:0-19135 GCF_004348355.1 Micromonospora sp. KC721
CTCCCGCGCCGCCACCGGCGTCCGCCTGCGGTGCACCGTGCCCGTTCGCTTGCCGTACGTCGCCGGTGGACGGTGCTGCTGGTCGCCGCGCTCGCGGTCGCCGCCGGGGCCGGGGGTGCCCTCTCGGCCGGCGGTGCCGACCCGGACCTGGGCCGCGCGCCGCTCGCCGCGGGGGCGGCGGCACCGACCCCGGAGGGGGCGGACGCGTCGCTGGTGCCGGTGTCGTCGCAGCCTGTCACCCCGTCGACCGCCGCGTCCGACCCCGCCCCGGTGCTCCAGGTCGCGGGTCCGGTGCCGGCCAGCGGGAAGGGCAGTTTCGGGTACGACGACCGGCCGGGGCCGACGCTGGGGCGGGCCGGTCGGGTGCAGCGGTACCGGGTGGCGGTGGAGCACGGTTCCGGTGTGGACGTGCGGGACTTCTCCGACCAGGTGCAGGCCGCGCTGACCGGCCCGGGTAGCTGGGTGGACTCGGGTGAGCTGCGGTTGCGCCGGGTGCCTTCCGGCGAGTCGGTCGACTTCACGGTCTATCTGGTGACCGCGACGACGGCCGGGCGGATGTGTCTGGCCGGGGGCGTGAACATCCGGGTGGGTGGCCGGCCGTACACGTCCTGCCGGGCGCCGGGAAAGGTGATCGTCAATCTGGAGCGGTGGCAGCGGTCGGTGCCGCATTTCGTGCGGGGCGGCGTGCCGTTGTCCCTCTACCGCCTCTACGTGGTCAACCACGAGGTGGGGCACCAACTCGGCCACGGCCACGAACGCTGCCCCGGCCGGGGTCGGCCGGCTCCGGTGATGCAGCAGCAGACGCTCTTCCTGGACGGCTGCACGGCCAACCCGTGGCCGTACCTGGACGGGAAACGGTACCGGGGGCGGGCGCTCTGAGCCGGTACGTGCCAGTGAAACATCTTCGCGATAACTGCGGCAAAAGCAGTTGTATGCCCGATTGGTCTGGGATGCTGGCGAGGTGGACGCTTTCCCCTTCCGCCGCGCCGCCGGCCGGCTCCGGCGCCGCCCGAGACGTGCTCGTGTCGCCCTGGGTGTCCTGGTGGCGGTCGGCGCGACGGTCGCCACGGTGACCACGCCCCGTCCGGGCCCGCCGCCGACCGTCGCGCCCGCCGCCGCGCCGACCGGGTACGGGCTGGGTGCGGGCGAGCGGCCCACGCCGTCCGCCGGCTACCCGACCGGCGGCCCCGGTCGGTTCGACGTCGCCGGTGGTCGCTCGGGGGTGCAGGGTCACGACGGCCCGCTGCGCCGGTACCGGGTCGCCGTGGAGCAGGGCAGCGGCCAGGACGTCGACGCCTTCGCCGCCGCCGTGGACGAGGTGCTCGGCGACCCGCGCAGCTGGATCGGCTCGGGCGAGCTGCGGGTGCAGCGGGTGCCCGAGGCCGCCAAGGTCGATTTCACCGTCTTCCTCGCCACTCCGGCCACCTCCGAGCGGATGTGCGCGGTGGGTGGGTTGCGCACCGAGCGGTACACCTCGTGTCGGCTGCCCGGCCAGGTGATCATCAACCTGGCCCGGTGGATGGAGGCCGTGCCGGACTACGGTGCCTCGTTGGAGACCTACCGGGCGTACGTGGTCAACCACGAGGTCGGGCACGAGTTCGGCGAGCGGCACCAGGGCTGCCCGGGCCCAGGGGAGCCGGCACCGGTCATGCAGCAGCAGACGTACGGCCTGAAAGGCTGCGTCGCGAACGCCTGGCCGTACGTCGACGGGCATCGATACGATGGTGCGCCGACCGACGGGGTCTGACTTATTCCCGCTCCCGCATGTCGGGCGGCGTGTCCCTGCTCATGGCCGATCGCCGGTGCAGCGAGCGACAATGGGCCGGTTCGCCACCAGCCGATCCCGGGGAGTCCACCGTGTCGCTGCCCCCGCTCGTCGAACCCGCCGCCGAGCTGACCGTTGACGAGATCCGCCGCTACTCGCGCCACCTGATCATCCCGGACGTCGGGGTGGCGGGGCAGAAGCGGCTGAAGAACGCCCGGGTGCTCTGCGTCGGCGCCGGCGGTCTCGGCTCGCCGGCCCTGATGTACCTGGCCGCCGCCGGAGTCGGGACGCTGGGCATCATCGACTTCGACACCGTCGACGAGTCCAACCTCCAGCGCCAGATCATCCACGGTGTCTCCGACATCGGCCGTGCCAAGGCCGAGTCCGCCGCCGCGTCGATCCGCGAGATCAACCCGCTGGTCACGGTCGAGATCCACAACACCGCGCTGGACCGGGACAATGTCCGGGACATCTTCTCGCGGTACGACCTGATCGTCGACGGCACCGACAACTTCGCCACCCGCTACATGGTCAACGACGCGGCGGTGCTGCTCGGCAAGCCGTACGTGTGGGGCTCGATCTACCGTTTCGACGGCCAGGCGTCGGTCTTCTGGGCCGAGCACGGCCCCTGCTACCGCTGCCTCTACCCGGAGCCCCCGCCGCCCGGCATGGTGCCGTCCTGCGCCGAGGGCGGCGTGCTCGGCGTGCTCTGCGCGTCGATCGGCTCGATCCAGGTCAACGAGGCGATCAAGCTGCTCACCGGGATCGGTGAGCCGCTGGTCGGCCGGCTGATGGTCTACGACGCCCTGGAGATGACCTACCGCAAGATCAAGGTCCGCAAGGATCCGAACTGCGTGCTCTGCGGCGAGAACCCCACGGTCACCGACCTGCTGGAGGACTACGAGGACTTCTGCGGCGCGGTGTCCGAGGAGGCACAGGAGGCGGTCGTCAACGCCACCATCACCGCCACCGAGCTCAAGGAGTGGCAGGACGCCGGGAAGGACGTCTTCCTGGTCGACGTTCGTGAGCCCGCCGAGTACGAGATCGTCCGGATCCCCGGAGCCACCCTGATTCCCAAGGGCGAGATCATCTCCGGTGAGGCGTTGGCGAAGTTCCCCCAGGACCGGCAGATCGTGCTGCACTGCAAGTCCGGGGTGCGTTCCGCCGAGGCGCTCGCCGCGCTCAAGGCGGCCGGGTTCTCCAACGCCGTGCACGTCCAGGGCGGCGTGCTCTCCTGGATCAAGCAGATCGACCCGTCGCTGCCCGCGTACTGACCGAGCGGCCCCGGGGCCGGCTCTGCCCCCGGGCCGGCCGGCTCTGCCGACCGGCCCGGGCCGACGGCGATGTGGCCACGGACGGTGACAGCAGTGCTGATCAGCCGGCGCAACCGCCCACCGTGACGGGCATTGCCAACGCAATGCTCGTCGGCGGGCACGCCAGGGTCGCGCCGGTAGCCGGCCGGCGGACGGGCAAGCGGGCCGTCCGCCGGAGGCGGACGCGCGTTTTCGCAGGTAGCGTCTCTGTCGTGATGGATCTGGAGGCGGCGGTCGGGTTCGTCGTGGCGCACGGGGACGCGGTGGACCGGGCGCGACTCTCCCGGCTGCGCACCGGCGCGCCGGTCCCCGCCGAACTGCTCGACGCGGCCGAGGCGGGGCAGTCGCCCGACGGCGGGTGGCCCGCCATTCTCGGCGGCGAGGTCTCCTCGGTCGACGCGACCTGTTTCCGCCTCGCCGAACTGGACGACCTGGGTGCGCTCAACCGCCCGGCCGCCCGGCACGCGCTCGACTGGCTGGCCGCGCGGCAACTGGCCGACGGTGGATGGGACGAGGACCCGAGGCTGGCCGGGGTCGCCCCGGAGTGGGCTCGCCCGGGTGATCCCGAGGCTCACCTCTACCTCACCGCGTACGCCGGGTTCTGGCTGACCGTGGCCGGGCTCGACGCCCGGGCCGCCGGCCCGCTCGACCACCGGGTCGGCGGGGCCTACGCCGGGGTGGTGCAGGCGGCGGCGCACGCGCTGGCCGCGCGGCTGGCCCCGGACGGCAGTTGGCCCTCGTTCCTGCCCGCCGGCTGGCTCAGCGCGGCGGTCCTGCACCGGCAGGCGATGTACGACGAGTCGGCCCGGATTCAGGCGGTGCTGGCCGAGCGGGTGCCGACGATGTCCCCGGCCGACGTGGCCTGGCTGGCCGCGACCCTGCGCCGGGTCGAGGTGGACCAGGAACAGTGGCTGCTGGTCTCCGCCCGTCGGCGGCTCGCCGAGACCCAGCGCAGCGACGGCGGCTGGGACAGCGACGACGGGCACCAGTTCGACGTGCACACCACCCTGACCGCGATTCGGGCGGGCCGACCGGTGATCACTTCAGCTGGCTGATCACCAGCGGCCACCAGCCGTCGGGGGCGAACGCGGCCGGGTCGATGCTCTCCAACAGCATACGCAGCTGTTCCGCCCGTTCGGCCCGGCCCGGCTTGCCCTCGTCGGCCTCGACGAAGAGCGCGAACTGGTAGAGGAACTCGACGAAGGTGCGGAAGTTGGTGTTCACCGGCTGGACGTCCTGCTGCGCCAGGTCGAACTGGAGGATCTCCCCGGTGCGGGGGTCGAGCACGTAGAGCAGGTCGGTGTTGTCGGCCACCGCGCCGACCACGATCAGCCGGATGTCCAGCGAGCCGTCCTCGGTGGTCAGCTGGATGGTGTCGTACAGCTCGATGTCGCCTTCGAGGAACGCGGTGAACACCACCGCCACGTCGAGCGGGATCTCGTCGCCCTCGGGGAGCATGTCGGGGCCGAAACCCCCCTCCAGCCACGCCTCGCGCGGGTACGGGATGAGTTCGTCGGAGTTCCACAGCGCGGTGAACCGGGGATCAGCGGCCATGACGGTCCTTCGCGGGGTCGGCGGGTGGGTCAGGAGGACAGGCCGGCGGCGATCAGCAGCCGCCGCCAGTTGTCGGCGTACTCGCCGGCATGGCGGCCCTTGCGCAGCCGCTGCTCGGCAGCGGCGGGACCGAGGACGACGGCGACCAGCTCCGGATAGCGAGGGCCGAGCACGTGCTCGTCGAAGAAGGTGGCGACGTCGGGGGAGATGACGGTGAACTCGACGTCCTCGTCGGGGTGCTCGTACTGGTAGACGTAGGCGCTGGACTCCATGTAGTACACGTCCAGGTCTTCCCGGTCGAGGTAGATCGGGTCGCCACCGCGGATCTCGGCCCGGAGGCCGGGGGGGACGCTGTCCATCTCGTAGCCGACGATGAGTGGGCTGCCCATCGGGTCGTCCGGGTTGACCTCGTCCTCCTCCCAGGCCTGCGGGGTGAGGATCTCCTTGGGCGCCTGGAACCGGAAGTTGTCGCCCTCCAAGCGCCGGAACAGGCTGTAGACCTCGGCGACGCCGGGCAGGTCGGGGATCGGCTCCAACGGCGCCGGCCCTTCGACGCGCACACCGAAGCCGTGCTCGGCCTCCACCCGGGTGAGCAGTTCCAGCTTCTCGGCGATCCGGGCGAGGACGGCCGGGTCCGGCCGGGTCATGGCAGGACCTTCACGATGACCGGGGTGCCCTCGGGGACGTCGCGCAACGCCAGGGAGATCTCGCGGCCGAGCTCACGGTTGGTCCAGGCGTCCATCAGCCTGAGGTTAGCGTATGTGTCCGCTCCGTCGAGTTGTAGCTCGTGGATGTGGTCCGGGTCCAGCCCTTCGCCTCGGGCCCGGATCGGCCCCCGGCCGCCGTAGAGGCGTTCGACGAGTTCCTTGTTGGCCAGGTACTGGTTGGTCTCCCGGGTGCCGTGCTCCTGGGTCAGCCGCCTGTTCCTGGTCAGCCGGCGGGTCACCCGGTCCCGGAAGACGTTGGTGCGGGTCCGGGTGCCCGGCTTGGTTCCCCGGCCCCCCTGGTGGTAGACGTTGTTGGCCGTCCGGTCCGACTTCGCCTTGCTCAACCGCCCCTGCTGGCCGAGCCGGACCAGGTCCCTGGCCTTCCGGTCGAAGTCCTTCTTGTCGAAGTCGGGCCGGTTTCTCAACACCAGCACGGCCGGGCCCCGCGGGTTGGTGCCGTTGGTCTTGGCGGTGCGGAACACGTCGGCGTTCTCCAGGTACGCCGAGAGGATCTTGGCGCCTCTGGCCTGGGTCTGCCGGGGTGGGGTGGTCCGCTTCCTAGCCATTCAGCACCGTGTTCACGGCCATGCCGATGAGCTGGTCGATGATCAGCCCGGTGATCATCTTGAAGATGGGGATCTGGAGCAGGGACGCCCCGAAGGTGGCCACCGCCGTGGCGATCGCCTGTGCGATCTGGATCGCCAGCACGACGAGCTGGATGATCACGTTGATCTTGAGGGCCAGCACCACGCCCGCGGCGGCCATCAGCCCGATCGCGATGACGTTCGCCGGATTGGCGGCGTCGGCGATGTTCCGGGCGGCCGACTCCTTGTCGTTCCACTCGCCGGCGAACGCGCTGAGGCTCTCACCCCGGTTGGTGTCCAGTACCGTCCGCGCCGCCGACTCCAACTGGGCGACCGAACCGTTGATCCGGCCCGCCATGCCGGTCCACTCGCCAGCCAGCCGGAACAGCGCCGTCTCGTCGGACTCGGGCCAGTCGTACCCGAGCATCGAGAGCAGCGAGGCAAGCTCCCCCGGCAACGTCAGACCCACGCCAGCTCCTCCCTCAACCCAGCTTGTCGAGGATCGACCGGAGAGCGTCGGTGACGCCGTCCTCCACCGCCCGGTAGCTCTCCGCCATCCCGCGCAGGCCCTCGGCGTAGCTCTCCAGTTCGGTGATGTTGGTGCTCAGGCACTCGGCCAGCGCCTCCACGCACGCCTGGTGGGCGGCGCCCAGCAGCATGCCGATCTCGTCACCGCCGAAGGCGTGCTCGTACCCGCCGACCGCTGCCTGGAACGACTCGAAGGTCTGCCGGACGCTTTCCTTCGCCTCGGCGAGCTGCTCCGCGCCGCGGGTCAGTGCGTCGAGGTCGACGTCGAGGGGCTCCACGGTCAGCTCCGCTGCTGGAGCTTGCGCATGGTCTCGCTGATCGCGAGGCTGATCTCCCGCATCTGCCGCAGGCCCTGGTCCTGGAGGCGTTCCACAGTGGCGGTCATCGCGGCGAGGTCGGGCATCGGTTCGGTGCCGGCAACCGCCTCGGACTGCCCGTCGAGCGCCGCGTTCACCGCCCGGCGCAGCTCCTCGGCCAGATAGTCCGAACCCTCGCGCAACACCCGGGGGTCGATCTCGACCGCGCTGCACCGCCCGTCGGGGCCGAGGGTGAGGCGGATCCGCCCATCAGCGGCCTCGGCCACCGACTCGACCCGCTCCGGCGCGGCGACGGCGCGCTGCGTCTCCCGCAGGGCCGCCCGGGCCTGCGCCAGTTGCTGTTCCAGGGCGTCCTCACCCAGCATGCCGCCTCCCCAGAGCTGGCCGCCTCGCACCGTGTCCAGCCTACCGACCCGGTGCGACGCCACCGGCCGTAGTCCACAGCGGAGCTCAGCCTCGCAGGTGACCGTCCCCGGTGACGACGTACTTGGTGCTGGTCAGCTCCGGCAGGCCCATCGGGCCCCGGGCGTGCAGCTTCTGCGTGGAGATGCCGATCTCGGCGCCGAAACCGAACTCACCGCCGTCGGTGAACCGGGTGGAGGCGTTCACCATCACCGCCGCCGCGTCCACCCTGGCCACGAACTCGCGGGCCGCCGGCTGGGAGTCGGTGACGATCGCCTCGGTGTGGCCGGTGCCGTACCGCCGGATGTGCGCCACCGCCGCGTCCAACGAGTCGACCACGGCGACGGAGATGTCGGCCGAGAGGTACTCGGTGGCGAAGTCCTCCTCGGTGGCCGGGACGACGGCGGCGGAGTACCCGGCCACCCGGTCGTCGCCGTGCACGGTGACCCCGGCCTCGGCGAACGCGGCCAGCACCGGCGGCAGGAAGGCGTCCGCCACGTCGGCGTGCACCAGCAGGGACTCCGCGGTGTTGCAGGTGGACAACCGCTGGGTCTTGGCGTTCAGGGTGACCGCCACCGCCTTGGCCAGGTCGGCGGCGGCGTCCACGTAGACGTGGCAGTTACCGACACCCGTCTCGATCACCGGCACCGTCGACTCCTCGACCACCGTGCGGATCAGCGAC
Organism: Micromonospora sp. KC721; assembly: GCF_004348355.1. Classification (NCBI taxonomy): domain Bacteria; kingdom Bacillati; phylum Actinomycetota; class Actinomycetes; order Micromonosporales; family Micromonosporaceae; genus Micromonospora; species Micromonospora sp. KC721. Next base: position 7,853 of record NZ_SMJY01000122.1, read on the forward strand.
GCGCCACCGCGCGGAATCACCACGTCGACCAGGCCACGGGCCCGCATCAGCTCCTTGACCGAGTCGCGGCTGGTGGCGTCGAGCAACTGCACCGCGTCCGCCGGCAGGCCGGCCCCGGCGACCGCGTCGCGCAGCACCGCGACCAGCGCGGCGTTCGAGTGTGCCGCCGAGGAGGAGCCGCGCAGCAGCGCGGCGTTGCCGGACTTCAGGCAGATGCCGGCGGCGTCCACGGTGACGTTCGGGCGGGCCTCGTAGATGATGCCGACCACCCCGAACGGCACCCGGATCTGGCGCAGCTCCAGCCCGTTGGGCAGGGTCGAGCCGCGTACCACCTCGCCGACCGGGTCGGGCAGCGCCGCCATCTGGCGCAGCGCGTCCGCGATGCCCGCCACCCGGCCCGGGTCGAGGGCGAGCCGGTCCAGCACGGCCGCGCTCAGCCCGGCCTCCCGCCCGGCCGTCAGGTCCGTCGCGTTCGCGGCCAGGATCTGCGGGGTACGCGCCACCAGCGCGTCGGCCATCGCGTGCAGCGCGGCGTCCTTGGTGGTACGCGTGGCGACGGCCAGTTCTCCCGCCGCCTTCCGGGCCCGGTGGGCCTGCTCGCTGACGCTCATGCCTGCACTCCTCACAGCAGCACGAGGTCGTCGCGGTGGACGACCTCCCGTTCGTACGCCGGGCCGAGCGCCGCGGCGAGCTCTCCGGTGGAGCGGCCGAGCAACCCCGGCAGTTCCACCGCGTCGTAGTTGACCAGCCCCCGGGCCACCGGTGCGCCGTCGGCGTCCACCAGGTCCACCGGGTCGCCGGCGGTGAACGCGCCGTCCACGGCGGTGATCCCGGCCGGCAACAGCGACTTGCGTCGGCCCACCACGGCCTGCACCGCACCCGGGTCGAGGTGCAGCCGGCCCCGGGGGGCGGTGGCGTGGGCCAGCCAGAACAGCCGGGCGGCGGGGCGGCGACTGCTCGGGTGGAAGAACGTGCCGAGCGGTTCGCCGGCGAGCGCCCCGGCGGCCAGCGGCGCGGCGGTCAGCACGACCGGGATGCCGAAGCCGGTGGCGATCCGGGCCGCCTCCACCTTGGTGACCATGCCGCCGGTGCCGATGCCGGCCCGGCCGGCCCCGCCGACGTCGACGCCGGCCAGGTCGCCCTCGCCGTGCACCTCCCTGATCCGGGTGCTGCCCGGCTGGGTCGGGTCGCCGGTCCACAGCGCGTCGACGTCCGACAGCAGCACCAGCAGGTCGGCGTCGACCAGGGCGGCGACCAGGGCGGCCAGCCGGTCGTTGTCGCCGAAGCGGATCTCCTCGGTGGCGACCGTGTCGTTCTCGTTGACGATCGGGACGGCGCGCAGGTCGAGCAGCTTGCGCAGCGTCCGGTACGCGTTGCGGTAGTGCGCCCGGCGGGTCACGTCGTCGACGGTGAGCAGCACCTGCCCCACGGTGAGCCGGTGCCGGGCGAAGCCGGCCGCGTACCGGCCGATCAGCAGGCCCTGCCCGACGCTGGCGGCGGCCTGCTGGGTGGCCAGGTCACGGGGACGGCGGGCCAGCCCGAGCGGGGCCAGACCGGCGGCGATCGCGCCGGAGGAGACCAGCACCACCTCGCACCCGGCGGCGGCGCGCGCGGCGAGGGTGTCCACCAGGGCCTCGACCCGGGCGTCGTCCAGCCCGCCGACGGCGGTGGTCAGCGAGGACGAACCGATCTTGACGACGATCCGTCGGGCCTGGATGACTGCTGCGCGCACCCGACCATTCTGCGCGGTCGGCTCTCCCGCGCCCCGGTGGGTTCCCATATCGTGGCAGCTCGTGACGGCTGATGAGTATGTCGAGGCGGTGCTCGCGCTGGTCGAGCGGATCCCGCCGGGCCGGGTGATGTCGTACGGGGCGGTCGCCGACGCGCTCGCCGAGCGCTCGGGGCGGGCCTCGGCCCGGCTGGTCGGCGCGATCATGGCCCGGCACGGCGGCGGGGTGCCCTGGCACCGGGTGGTGAACTCCGCCGGCCGGCTGCCGCCGGGGCACGAGGTGCAGGCGCGGGCCCGGCTGCGCGCCGAAGGCTGTCCGCTGCGGCCCGCCGGCGTGGACATGGCCGCGGCGAGCTGGTCCCCGGCCGACAGCGGGTGACCGCAGGGGCGGGAGCGGCGACCGACCGACGCGGGGTGCGGGGGGCACCCCCGCACCCCACCGGTCACCGGTAGGCGATCCGGACCGTGTTGTCTTCGTGGTTGACGTCGGGCAGGACGTCGAACCGCTCGTCCATGGGCTGTACGTTCACCTCGGCTGTGCCCGTGCCGACACGGGACCCGGGAGCGGCCCGGAAACCCAGGGCGAGCCGACGCTCCTTGCCCGCCGCCAGGCGGCTCAGGTCACAGGTGATCGGCCGGCCGGTGGTCCCCGGGCCGTTGTTGCAGGCCGCCCAGCTCTCCCCGTCGGGGAGCAGCTCCGGCGGCACGTCCAGCCGCAGCGCCACGTACGGCAACGGCCGGTCGTCGCTGTTGCGGACCCGAACGACGATGCTGCCGGTGCGGGAGCCGTCGGGCTGCTCGGTGAGCACCAGATCGGTGGCGGTGACCGCGACGTCCGTGAGGTGGCGGTTCGGCCCGAAGGCGGTCGGCCCGGACACCTGCCCGAACGAGTCCCCGTCCCAGCGGTAGCCCCGCCACTGCCGCTGCGACCACTCGCCCGGCCAGCCCCCGCCCGGGTGGATGTCGCCGACCTGCACCCGGACCACGCCGTCGTCGCGCACGTCGACCGCGATCAGCCACTGCGGCTTGTCGATGGTGCTGGCCACCACCCGCCCGAGGGTGACCACCCGTCCTGCGGCGTCCCGGTCGAAGACCACCACCTGTTGCGGCCCGCCGGTGCCCAACGCGCACCGCACCAGCGCCACCGTCTCCGTGGCCCCGTCGGAGTCGACGTCGCCGTGACCGACCGCCAGCAGGTGATTGGTGCCCTCCCGGCCGTCGCCGGTGAGCCGTACCCCGGCCGTCGGGCAACCCGGCCCCGCGCGCCAGGCCGGCAGTGTCACCGGCGTGGCGAGCAGTTGCGACCGGCTGATCCGGCCGTCCGGCGGGGCCGGGGTGGAACTGGTGCCACTCGCCGACGGTGCCGGCGTGGGGCGGGTCGACCGGCTCGGCGTCGGTGCCGCGGTCCGGCTCGGGGTGGGGTCGACCGGGCCGGGTCGCGGGGTCGGCTCGTGCAGCGCCGCGTACCCGACGGCCGGGCCGGTGAGCAGCGCGAGCGCCGCCGTGGCGGTGACCACCAGACGGCTGCGGTGGCGCTGCCGTACGGTCCGCCGGACGGCGGCGGGCCCGGGTGCCACGACCTCGGCCAGCAGCGTACGGCGGTAGCGGTCGAACTCCTCGGCGAGCAGGCTCGCCTCCCGTTCAGACATCCCGCACCTCCTCGACGGTCTCGCGCAGGTGCGCCGCCAGCGCCGTCCGGCCCCGGTGCAGCCAGGACTTCACCGTTCCCTCGGCGACCTGCTCCTGGCTGGCGATCTCGGCGACCGACAGGTCGGCCAGGTAGTGCAGCACGACCGCCCGGCGTTGCCGGGCCGGCAACCGACCCAGCGCGGCGTCCACCGCCACCCGGTCCGGGTTCGGTCCGGCGACGTGTGTCTCCCGTTGCCGCAGCAGCCACGCCTGGGCGGTCCGCAGCCGCCGCCAGCGGCTGTGGCCGAGGTTCCAGGCGACCCTGCGGACCCAGGCCAGCGGATCCTCGTAGCCGGCGATTCGGTCCCAGTTCTGGTACGCCCGGCAGAACGCCTCCTGGACCAGGTCCTGGGCCTGCCCCAGATCCCCGGTGTAGGCGGTCAGCTGGACGACCAGGCCGCGGAAGTGAGCGTGGTAGAGGGCGTCGAAGGCCAGTTCGGGTGGCTCGGGGCCGGCTTGCGGCGGCGGCTCGCCGGCCCGCCTGTCTCTTGTCACAGTCACTCGTCCTCCCCGTGGTGCCGGCGGTGCCTACCCACCGGCACGGGTCAGACGGTCGGCCCGGGACTCAGGTTGCGGCCAGCGGGCGTCGATGGCTGTCGGGTCCGGGACAGCGGAACAGGCACCGCCGGTCGACACGCCGGGCCGAGCAGCGTCTGGGGTAGGTGTGCCGCTGGTCAGCCGCCGCCGGCACACGCCCCGGGTGACGCCCGCCGGCTGTGGTTGACTGTCCGCTGGGAAGACGGGAAGGGGGCGGGCCGTGCAGCTGCCGGGAGTGCTCGGCGAACCGATCCGGTTCGTGCTCAACTGGGGCCGTCGCTACTCGCTGTGGGTCTTCAACTTCGGCCTGGCCTGCTGCGCCATCGAGTTCATCGCCACCAGCATGGGCCGGCACGACTTCATCCGGCTGGGCGTGATCCCGTTCGCGCACGGCCCCCGGCAGGCCGACCTGATGGTGGTCTCCGGCACGGTGACCGACAAGATGGCCCCGGCGATCAAGCGGCTCTACGACCAGATGCCCGAGCCGAAGTACGTCATCTCCTTCGGCTCCTGTGCCAACTGCGGCGGCCCGTACTGGGACTCGTACTCGGTGACCAAGGGGGTCGACCAGCTCATCCCGGTCGACGTGTACGTGCCGGGCTGCCCGCCGCGCCCGGAAGCGCTGCTGCACGGCATCCTCCGCCTCCAGGAGAAGATCGCCGCCGAGCGGTCCGGCCTCGGCGGGGTGCCCCGTCCCGACCCGCTCGCAGCGCCGGTCGACGCGGTGCCCGGCGACGGCGCCCCGCCGCGCCCGGTGGAGTCGCTGACCGCCCCGCCGGTCCGCCCACCCGCCCCCTGACCGCTGGCCGCCCGGCCGGCGGCCACGACCGTTTTGCATGATCTTCTATGTCGGCGGTGGTCGCTATCTTGCCGGCATGAGATCCCTGCGGGCAACGGGGGCCGCCGTCCTGGCGGCGCTCGCCACAGTCACCCTGCTCGCCGCCCCGGCGACCGCCGACACGGTCGGCTACACCGGCGTGATCAGCGATCCCGACGGCGTGCCCGTCGCGGGCGCGTGCCTCGCCGTACACACCTCGCCCACCGACGTCCTCGCCGAGCACTGCACGGATTCGGCCGGGCGCTACACCATTCCCAGCCCGCCGGCCGGGCCCACCTACAAGATCCGGATGCACGCACCGGGCTTCCGCACCGAGTGGTGGCACCGGGCCCCCGACCACCTCAACGCCGGCGCCGTCTGGTTCCCGGCGGACGAACTCCGCGAACAGAACGTCACCCTCGGGCGCGGCTCCGGCAGCATCACCGGCACGATCACCGACGAGTACGGTGCGGCGGCTGCGGCCACCGTCACCCTCCACGGCGAGGACTCATCCTACGAGGTCATCGCCTATACCTGGGATCTCGGTGCCGGGAGGTACGCCCTGCGGAACATTCCGCCGGGCCGCTACAAGATCTCCGTCTCCGACAACGTGCGCGGGTACCAGTGGGTGCCGCGTAAGGAGACCCGGGACGAGGCCCAGATCTTCACCCTCGCCGCCAGCGACGACCTGGTGGTGAACGAGGCGTTCCTGCCGATGGGGGTCGTCGAGGCGCGGGTGATCGACGCGGTGACCCGGTTGCCGGTGCGTCAGCCCTGCCTGAGGGTTCTCGGTACGGGTGGCAACGACGCGGACGCCTGCGGCGTGAACGGGCTGGTGCGGATACCCAACGTGCGGCCGGGCGACTGGAAGATGTCGGTCAGCGGGGGCGCGTCGCACTTCGGCATCGACGAGACCGAGGATTATTACCGGGTGACCCGAGGGCAGGTCACCCGGGTTGGGTTCGCCCTCGAACCCGGGGCCGCGATCACCACCAGCGTGTTGGACGCGGCCACCGGCGAACCGGCGCGCGATATCTGCGTCCGGCTGGTCATCCCGCGCGGCGGCGGCCAGTCCGCGCGGATGGGCAGCGACTGCGCGTGGGACGACGGCCGGCTGGAGATCGGCCCGTTCCGGTCGGCGGAGACCTTCCAGCTCTACGCGTACCAGGCGATCAACCCCTGGGAGCCGCCGACGGAGCGCTACGGCGACCAGTGGGTCACCGCTGACGGCGGCAGCGGCGACCAGCGGGAAGCCCTGCTGGTGACGTTGAAGCCGAAGGAGACGATCACCATTCCGGCGATCCGGATGGACCCGGCCGGCAGCATCACCGGCACCATCCGCAACGCCTCCGGCGCGGTGGTGCCCGACGTCTGCGCCTACCCGTTCGCCTTCCACCCCAACCAGGGCCACCGCTGGGGCACGCACTGCTCGAACGCCGAGGGTCGCTACACCATCGGCAATCTGGGCCCGTACCGCTGGCCGGTCGAGTTCGCCCCGTTCGGCAACAGCGGGTACGCCTGGCAGTGGTCCGGGGACGTCGCCGACCGGTTCGCCGCCCGGCTGACCCAGGTCACCCCGGGCGGCACGGCCACGGTCGACGCCAACCTGGTCACCGGTGGAACGGTGGCCGGCCGGGTCACCGACGGGACGGCCGTCGTCGACGGCGGCTACGTCTGGACGTACAGCGCGCGTACCGGCGACATCGCCAGCCCGTCGTTCGTCAACATCGGCCGGGACGGCACCTTCCGGCTGGGCGGGCACCGCACCCAGGAGGTCCACGTCGAGTACGCGAACCGGGAACGCGGCTGCTGGTACGGCACCGGCGGGCGCAACGCGGTCAAGGTCGCCGTCACGACCGGCGGAACCAGCACCATCGCGGCGGACATGACCCGCACCTGTGCCCGGCCACCGATCGGCGCCGCACGGTACCGGCCGCCCACCAGCACGGTCGGCGCGACGCTTCGCTGACCTCGTCCGTCCGTCCGTCCGGCGGGTGGGCCGGTCCGGCGGGTGTGGTCCCGTCGTACCGGTCCACCCGGTCGGCGCGGTTTAGCCGGTCGCCTGAGCGTTCCACTGGCGGGCGGGCGCTAGCCTGCCGGCCATGACCCACGCTGCGGACCGGCGGTCCGCCTTCATCATCGACGTGTTGACCGGGGAGTTCGGCGCGTCGATGGCGCTCGACCCGGCGGCCTTCCGCCGCAAGTTCCGCAAGATGGCCGCCACCCCGTTCGCTTTCTACCGGGGCAGCGCGTCGCTCTTCTACGCCGACCAGGTCGGCGACTTCGCCGACGACCGTTTCCTGGACGAGCGGACCGGCCGGGTGTGGATTCACGGGGACCTGCACGCGGAGAACTTCGGCACGTACATGAACGCCTCCGGGCAGCTGGTGTTCAACGTCAACGACTTCGACGAGGCGTACGTCGGGCCGTTCACCTGGGACCTGAAGCGCTTCGCGGCCAGCGTGGCCCTGCTCTGCTACGCCAAGGCCCTCTCCGATCGGGTGATCAGCGACCTGGTCGACGGGTTCGCCCGGGCGTACCTGACCGAGCTACGGGCCCTCGCCGCCGGCGGCGACGACGCGATCGGCTCGATCACCCTGGACAACGCCGACGGGGTGCTACGCGGGGTGCTCCAGCAGGCCCGGCTCAACACCCGGGTCGACCTGCTCGCCACGCAGACCACCATCGACAACTACGAGCGGCGGTTCTCCCTCGGCGACGGCGTGTACCCGGTCGACCCGGCGACCCGGGCGAAGGTCTGCGCCGCCTTCGCGGACTACCTCGGCACGCTCCCCGAGTCCACCGCCCGGCTCCGCCCGGTCGCCGCCCACGTCAAGGACGTGGTGCTGCGCAAGGGCGTGGGGATCGGCTCGGCCGGGCTGCCCTCGTACAACCTGTTGCTGGAGGGGCACACCCAGGCGTTGGAGAACGACGTCGTCATCTACATGAAGCAGGCGCAGGTGCCGGCGGTGGCCCGGCACATCGACGACGAGCGGGTTCGCGGCTACTTCCGGCACCAGGGGCACCGGACGGCCGAGTCGCAGCGGGCGTTGCAGGCGCACGCCGACCCGTGGCTGGGCTTCACCGAGTTGGAGGGGGCGGGCCAGCTCGTCGCCGAGGTCTCCCCGTACGCCGCCGACCTGGACTGGGCGGACGTCAACGAGCCGGAGGAACTGGCCGGGGTGCTCACCGACCTGGGCCGGGCGGTGGCCCGGATGCACTCGGTCGCCGACGACGAGTCCAGCCACGACCTGGTCGACTACTCGACCGAGGAGTCGATCGTCGCGGCGGTGGGGGACGACGTCGACGGCTTCGTGGCGCACCTGGTCGACTTCGCCCACGCGTACGGGGCGCGGGCGCGCAAGGACCACCAACTCTTCGTCGACCTGTTCCGCAACGGTCGCCTGCCGGGGAGCTGAGCGGTGTCGCCGGATCAGGCGGTGAAGTCCAGCACCACCTTGATGTCGTCCCCGGTGGGGCTGTATGCCTGCGCGTATTCCCCCACTGGCACCCGGCGGGTGATCAGTGAGTTGAGCCAGGACTGGTCGGCCCGGGCGAGGGCGGTGGCGGCCTGTTCCCAGTGCCGGCGGTTGGCGTTGACCGAGCCGAAGACGACGTTGTTCTCCAGCACCAGGGCCCGGTTGAGCGCGCCCGCGTCGAAGTCGAGGGTCCGGCCGCCGCTGGACACTCCGGTCAGGCAGACGATTCCGGCGGGCCCGACCTTGCACATCGAGTCCAGCACCACCGACGGCGCTCCGGTGCACTCCACCACCAGGTCCGGTTCGAGGTCCAGCTCCTGCACGGTCCCGGTGTGGTAGGTCGCGCCGAGCGCCCGGACCAGGTCCGGCTTCGGGCCGGTGATGGGGCGGTCCAGCACGTGCACGGACAGCTCCCGCTGGGTGGCCAGCAGGGCCGCCAGCAGGCCGATCGGCCCGGCACCGGTGACCAACGCCGTGTGCGGCTTCCACTCGGCGCGGCTGCCGATCCGGTCGATGTGGTCCCACGCCTTCGCCACCACGCTGGCCGGCTCCAGCAGCATCCCGACCGGGGCGAGGACCGGGTCCAGCCCGACGGCGAACTTCGGCTGCACCCGCCAGCGGTCCCGGGCGAAGCCGGGCAGGCCCTTGATGCCGTGTTCGGTGTACCGCCCGTTGCGGCACATGTCCCACTCGTCGACGGCGCAGTTGGGGCAGGGCACCGGGTCCGGGTGACGGACGATGCCGACCACCAGGTCGCCGGGGTGCAACGTGCCGCTCGGATCCTCCAGCACCCGGCCCAGCGACTCGTGCCCGAGCACCAGCCGCTGCTGGCCGGGCGGGGCCTGACCGTAGTGGCCCCCGATGATCTCGTGGTCGGTGCCGCAGACACCCACCGCGAGAGCCTCGACCACGATCGCACCCTCCTCGGCGGCGGGTTCCGGCCAGTTGTCGGTCAGCCGCAGCGAGTCGGGCACCCCCGGAGTCACAGTCACAGCGCGCACAGTCCTCATCTTTCCCCGCCCGGCGGCGCCACGCCGGGCAAAGCGGCAGAAGCCCCGCCGGGGCGGCGGGCAGCCGGCGGGAGTGATCTCCGCGCCGGGCGGCCCGACCCGGCGACCGTCCCTCGGCCATAGGATCAGCGGTATGACTCCGGAAGAGGTCGGCCGGCGGGTGGTCGCGCTGCTCGCGCCGGTCGAGGCCACCGCGTCGGTCTCGGGGGGCCAGGGGTACGCCCGCGCCACCGTCGACGTGCCGCCGTCGAGCTGGGCCGACGCGCTGCGGGCGGCCCGCGACGATGCCGAGCTGGCCTGCGACTTCTTCGACTGGCTCTCCGCGGTGGACGAGCTGGCCGCCGGGTTCGACGTGGTGGCCCACCTGTGGTCCACCCGGCACCGGCACGGGGTGCTGCTGCGTACCCGGGTGCCCCGCGAGTCGCCGGCCGTGGCCTCGGTGGTGGGGCTGTACCCCGGCGCGGGCTGGCACGAGCGGGAGACCCACGAGATGTTCGGCATCGACTTCACCGGCCATCCCGGGCTGGCCCCGCTGCTGCTGCCACCCGAGTTCGAGGGGCATCCGTTGCGCAAGGAGTTCGTGCTCGCCTCCCGGGTGGCCAAGCCGTGGCCGGGGGCCAAGGAGCCGGGCGAGTCCGAGGCCGGCGGTGGACGCCGCGCGGTGCGCCCGCCGGGCGTGCCGGCACCGGGGGAGTGGGGCACCGTCGCCACCCCGGCGGGCGCGGGAGGCGTGGGCGAGGGGCCGCGTGGCGGCACTCCGGCCCGTCCGGCCCGGGAGCGGGCCGCTCGGCCGGCTCCGGGCGCCCCTGCGGGGCGTACCCCTCGGGTCGGCGCCGGGCCGGCGGCCGGGAGCGGTGGCTCCGCGCGGGCCGACCGGCCCGCCCCGGGTGGCGCGGACGGCGGTGCCCCGGCGGACGGCGACGAAGGGGGTACGGCCTGATGCCGACCTGGTTGGAGCTGGTGATCCGGGTCGGCGGCGTGCTGGTGGCCTTCCTCACCCTGCCGCTGGTCGTCGGTCAGGCCGAGCACAAGGTGATGGCGCACATGCAGGGCCGGCTCGGCCCGATGTACGCCGGTGGCTTCCACGGCTGGGCACAACTGATCGCCGACGGCATCAAGTTCGTGCAGAAGGAGGACGTCACGCCGCGCGAGGCGGACGGGCCGGTGTTCCGGCTCGCCCCGGTGGTGGCGCTGGTGCCCTACCTGCTGGTGCTGCTGGTCATCCCGCTCGGCCCGGACGACCTGGTCGGGCAGCCGCTGGACATCGGCCTCTTCTTCGTCCTCGCCGTGGTCGGGGTGGGGGTGGTGGCGGTGCTGATGTCGGCTTGGTCCTCGGCCAACAAGTACAGCCTCCTCGGCGGGCTGCGCGGGGCGGCCCAGCTGCTCGGCTACGAGCTGCCGCTGGTGCTGGCCGCCGCCTCGGTGGCGATGGCGGCCGGGACGCTCAGCCTCGGCGGCATCGTCGAGGCGTGGCGACCGTGGTGGCTGCTCTGGCAGGCCCCGGCGATGATCGTGTTCTTCGTCGCCGGGTTGGCCGAGATCCGCCGGCCCCCGTTCGACATGCCGATCGCCGACTCGGAGCTGGTTTTCGGCTACCTGACCGAGTACACCGGGCTGCGGTTCGCGTTCTTCCTGCTGGCCGAGTACGTCGGCATCGTGGTGATCGCCGCGTTGACCACCGTGCTGTTCCTGGGCGGCTGGCAGGGCCCGTTCGCCGACGCGCAGCTCGGCTGGCTGTGGACGCTGCTGAAGGTCTTCGCCGTCTCCTTCGTGATCATCTGGCTGCGGGTGGCGTACCCGCGGCTGCGCGAGGACCAGCTCCAGCGCCTGTGCTGGCTGGTCCTGGTCCCCGTTGCCCTGGCCCAGCTCGTTCTGACGGTCGCCGTCCGCCTCGCCATTTGATCCGTTCGCCCGACTTGATCCACTCTGGCTGCGCCGTATCGGGGCATCGCCGACAGGAACGCTCCGGCATGGCGCGACCGGAGTGGATCACGGATGGGTCAGCGCAGTGGGGTGTGGGCG
>NZ_SMJY01000123.1:0-19044 GCF_004348355.1 Micromonospora sp. KC721
GAAGGGGACGGGGCCGGGCGCGCAGCAGCACCGCCATGGCGGCGGCGGTCACCACCGAACCGACGGCGTAGGCGAGCTCGACGCGCAGCGCCACGGCCACCGGGGCGAGGGTCACCGCGACCAGCGCGGCCACCCCGAGCGTCCAGGCGACGGCCTGGGCGCGGTGCCGGTCCAGGGCGAGCAGCGCCTGCCCGAGCACCATCGCCCACAGGTAGGCGAGGGTGGCGGCGGCCAGCCAGGCGAAGTCGCCGTGGCCGAGCGCGCCGGCGGCGTCGAAGAGCGCGCCGACCAGCCACGGGCCGAGGGCGATGGCACCGACCGCGCCGAGCACGCCGAGCACGGTGACGATGCCCAACGCCCGGCGCAGCAGGCGGTGGAAGCCGGCCAGGTCGCCGGTGCTGGCGGAGGTGGCCAGGCCGGGCAGCAGGGACGCCTGCAGGGAGGCGAAGACGAACAACGGGATGCGGACCAGCACCAGGGCGGAGAGCAGCGCACCGGCGGTGATGACGTCCTCGGGGTCGAGCAGCCGGACGTTGATCACGCCGACATTGACCACGACCTGGGAGAGCAGGCTGGACGCGGTGAGCAGGCCGAGGCCCCGCAGCAGCGCGCGCCAGGCCACGGGGGGGCCGCTCCCGACGGCGCGCAGCACCGGCGGAAGGGTGAGCAGGACGCCGGCCAGCGGGGCGATCACCAGCACCAGGCCGTACCAGAGCGGGGAGGTGACGCCGGCGAGGCCCAGCACGGCGACCATGCCGATGCGCAGTCCGCCGTCCACCCCGAGCTGGCCGCCGTACCAGGGAAAGAGTTGCAGGCCGGAGAGGACACCGCGGGTGGTGTAGGCGACCGCCATGGCGGCGAGCGACCCGACGAGCACCCACACCATCGCGCCGTCACCGGCGAAGAACCGGTCGGTCAGCGGACCGTGGGCGGCGAGGACGACCAGCACCATGAGCGCGAGCACGCCGGCGGCGAGAGCGGCGCCGCGGGCCAGCACCGGACCCGGCGGCAGCCCTCGGGTGCGGCGGGCGGCCACGACCCGGGCGACCTCCTGCTCGACCGGCATGAACACACCGATGCCGAGGGTGAAGACGATCGACCAGAGCACCGACAGCGACGAGTAGTCGTCCTTGGTGAGGCTGTGGCCGGCCACCGCGAGGTGGACGTAGGAGGCCAGACCGAGCAGCGCCAGCCCGGCACCCACCGCGAGGGTGCCGGGCGGGACGAGGCCGAGCAGGCGCCGCATCACCGGCGGATGAGCGCGAGCGTCAGTACGGCGAAGGCGCGGCCCAGGTAGATCATGGCCTTGGCGGGGGAGTGGCTGGGCGTGCCGGCCATCCGCTTGCGCATGGCCACCGGCACCTGGCGGATCTTGTAGCCGCGCCGGGCGGTGTGCACCAGGGTCTCGACGGTGTCGCCGAGGTACTCGGCCGGGTACCAGCCGGCGAACATCTCGATGACCCGCCGGTTGGCGGCCCGGAACCCGGAGGTGGTATCGGTGAGCTTGGTCTTCGCCACCTTGGAGAGCACGGCGGAGAGCATGACCATGGCCCACCGGCGGGGGCCGCGGACGCTGTAGTCGCCCTCGCCGGCGAACCGGGCGCCGATCACCAGATCGATGTTGTCGTCGAGCAGATCGACCAGCTTCGGCACGTAGCGCGGGTCGTGCTGACCGTCGGCGTCGATCTGGATGGCGACGTCGTAGCCGTTGTCCCGGGCGTAGCGGTAGCCGAGTCGCATGGCCCCGCCGACGCCGAGGTTGTACGGCAGCTTCGCCACCCGGGCGCCGGCGGCGGCGGCCACGGCGGCGGTGCGGTCGGTGGAGCCGTCGTCGACGACGAGCACGTCGACGCCGGGCAGTTCGCCGCGCACCTCGCCGACCACGTCGGCGATCGACCCGGCCTCGTTGAGCGCGGGAATGATGATCAGTACGCGCTTGCCGTTAACCATCGTGCGACACCAGTTCGTCTCGGGCGGATTGGGTCCGGGCCGCCCGCTCCGCCTCGACCTCGGCGCGGAGCAGGGCGAAGTCTTCGGCCAGGGTGCGGGTCTCCTCCTCCAGGGCACTGACCTCCCAGCTCAGGTGCACTGTCACCAGCAGCAGGAAGACGATGCCGAGGAAGAGAACGAGGCTGACGCCGGAGACGACGCCGAAGAAACCGGCCACGTTGTCCAGCAGGCGGGGGAACAACGACAGCGGGATGACGATCAGCAGGACGGCGAGCCAGAGCATGCCGTACTTCTCGCGCAGCTGCCGGCGACGCAGCAGCTCGACGATGGTGACCAGCAGGATCAGACCGGTCAAACCGGTGACCAGGGTGAGCTTCATGCGGCCTTCCACGGGGCGGGTGGATTGGGGGATGCGAAGGCGTCGGACAGCGTGTCGTGCCAGTCCGGCAGCGGCGGCAGACCGGCCGCCGACCAACGGTCGTGCCCTAGCACACTGTACGCCGGTCGGGCGGCCGGACGGGGAAACCGGTCGCTGGTGGTGGGGCGGATCCGCGCCGGGTCCAGCCCGGCGAGGGCGAACGCGGCGCGAGCCAGGCCGTACCAGGTGGTGCGGCCGGAACAGGTGCCGTGGTAGATCCCGGCGGGGGCACGGCCGGCCAGGGCCGCGTCGGCGAGCGCGACCAGCCGGTGGGCCAGCGCGTACGACCAGGTGGGCTGGCCCTGCTGGTCGTCGACCACGTCGAGGTACTCCCGCTGACCGGCCAGGCGCAGCATGGTGGCCACGAAGTTCGGGCCGTGCGCGCCGTAGAGCCAGGCGGTACGCACCAGGTAGCCGGTTTCGGGGAGAAATCGGACCACGGCCCGCTCCCCGGCCAGCTTGCTGCGCCCGTAGGCGTTGACCGGGTCGGTGGGGGCGTCCTCGGCGTACGGGGCGTCGGCGTCGCCGGCGAAGACGTAGTCGGTGGAGACGTGGACCAGCCGGGCCCCGGTGTCGGCGCAGGCCCGGGCGAGGTGCGCCACGCCGTCGCCGTTCACGGCGGTGGCCTCGGCCTCGGCCTGCTCGGCGCCGTCGACGTCGGTCCAGGCGGCGGTGTTGAAGACCACGTCGTGGCCGGTGACGGCGGCGCGGACGGCCCGCGGGTCGGTGATGTCCAGCTCGGCGCGGGTGGCGGCGGTCACGGTCAGGTCGGGCCGGGTGGCCAGTACGGCCAGCAGGTCCCGCCCGAGCATGCCTCCCGCGCCGGTGACGAGGGCGCGGGTCATCCGGCCCTGGCCGCCTTCAGCGGCTCCCACCAGGCCCGGTTGTCGCGGTACCAGCGCACCGTCTCGGCCAGCCCACGGTCGAGGTCGATGCTGGGGGTGTATCCCAGCTCAGCGCTGATCTTGCTGATGTCCAGCGAGTAGCGGCGGTCGTGGCCCTTGCGGTCGGCCACCGGCACCACCCGGTCCCAGCCGGCGCCGCAGGCCTCCAGCAGCCGGGCGGTGAGTTCCTTGTTGGTCAGCTCGGTGCCGCCGCCGATGTTGTAGACCTCGCCGGCGCGGCCCTTCTGCTGCACCAGGGCGATGCCCCGGCAGTGGTCGTGCACGTGCAGCCAGTCGCGGACGTTGCCGCCGTCGCCGTAGAGCGGGACGGTGCCGCCGTCGAGCAGGTTGGTCACGAACAGCGGGATGACCTTCTCCGGGAACTGGTACGGCCCGTAGTTGTTGGAGCAGCGGGTGACCACCACGTTCATGCCGTGGGTGCGGTGGTAGGCCAGGGCGAGCAGGTCCGAGCCGGCCTTGGAGGCCGAGTACGGGGAGTTCGGCGACAGCGGCCAGGTCTCCGTCCACGACCCCTCGTCGATCGAGCCGTACACCTCGTCGGTGGAGACGTGCACGAACCGGTCGGTGCCGTGCCGCAGGGCGGCGTCGAGCAGGGTCTGGGTGCCCAGCACGTTGGTGGTGACGAACGGGGCGGCGCCGGCGATGGAGCGGTCGACGTGCGACTCGGCGGCGAAGTGCACGATCACGTCGTGGCCGGCGACGACCTCGTCGACGGTGGCCGGGTCGCAGATGTCGCCCTGCACGAAGCGCAGCCGCGCGTCGTCGCGTACCGGGGCGAGGTTGGCCAGGTTGCCGGAGTAGGTGAGCTTGTCCAGCACCGTCACCGCGGTGGTTTCGACGGCGGGCACGCCGGCGACATCGCCGCCGGGCACGCCCAGCAGCATCCGTACGTACTCCGACCCGATGAATCCGGCTCCGCCGGTGACGAGAATCCTCACGGGTCCGGAAGTGTACGCGAACCCCGGGGGGTGCCGGGGGACGCGACCCCGGTGTCCGGTTCCCGCTGGTGCAGGTAGTCTCCCCCGGTGCGCGGAATCCTTCTCGCTGGTGGCACCGGTTCGCGGCTCTGGCCGATCACCCGGGCGGTCTCCAAGCAGCTGATGCCGATCTACGACAAGCCGATGGTCTACTACCCGCTGTCGACGCTGGTGATGTCCGGGGTGCGGGAGATCCTGGTGATCACCACGCCCGAGGACCAGGCCCAGTTCCAGCGGTTGCTCGGCGACGGCAGCCAGTGGGGCCTGCGGCTGGAGTACGTCACCCAGGCCCGCCCGGAGGGCATCGCGCAGGCATTCGTGCTCGGCGCCGACTTCATCGGCGACGAGTCGGTGGCGCTGATCCTCGGCGACAACATCTTCCACGGCGCCGGCCTGGGCCGGCAGCTCGCCGCCGGCGGTGACCCGAAGGGCGGCCGGGTCTTCGCGTACCCGGTGGCGAACCCGGAGGCGTACGGCGTGGTCGACTTCGACGCCGACGGCAGGGTGCTGTCGATCGAGGAGAAGCCGGAGAAGCCGAAGTCCCGCTACGCGGTGCCGGGGCTCTACTTCTACGACAACCGGGTGGTCGAGATCGCCCGTGCTCTCAAGCCCAGCGCCCGGGGCGAGCTGGAGATCACCGCCGTGAACGAGGCGTACCGGACGGCCGGTGAGCTGTCGGTCACCGTCCTGGACCGGGGTACCGCCTGGCTGGACACCGGCACCTTCGCCTCCATGATGCAGGCCGCTGAGTTCGTGCGGGTGATCGAGGAGCGACAGGGCATGAAGATCGGCTGCGTCGAGGAGGTGGCCTGGCGGGCCGGCCTGATCGACGACGATCGGCTGCGTGCCCTGGCCGAGCCGTTGACCAAGAGCGGCTACGGCGACTACCTGCTCGGCCTGCTGGCGGAGAGGGCGGAGAGCCGGTGAGCGCGAGCAGTGAGCGGGGTCTGCGAGCCCCGCAGTCGCGAACGGAGATGACGCCGTGAAGATCCGTGAGCTGGGCGTCGAGGGCGCCTGGGAGATCACCCCGCAGCAGCACGGCGACCCGCGTGGGCTGTTCATGGAGTGGTACCGCTTCGACCGGCTCGCCGAGGCGGTCGGCCACCCGCTGCGCCTGGCGCAGGGCAACCTGTCGGTGTCCGCGCGCGGAGTGGTGCGCGGCATCCACTTCGCCGACGTGCCGCCCGGCCAGGCCAAGTACGTCACCTGCGTGCGAGGCGCGGTGCTGGACGTGGTCGTGGACCTGCGGGTCGGTTCGCCGACCTTCGGCCGCTGGGAGGGTGTGCGGCTCGACGACGTCGACCGGCGTGCGGTGTACCTCAGCGAGGGGCTGGGGCACGGCTTCTGCGCGTTGACCGACGACGCGACGCTGAGCTATCTCTGCTCGACCACCTACAACCCGACCGGCGAGCACTCGGTGCATCCGCTCGACGTCGACCTGGCCATCGAGTGGCCGGCCGAGGTGCCGACGCTCTCGGCCCGGGACGCCGCCTCGCCGACTCTGGCGCAGGCCCGCGAGTCGGGGCTGCTGCCGGCGTACGAGGAATGTCGGGCCTTCACCGCGAGTCTGCGGCCGGGCGGTCTGCCGTACTCGGACGGGGTGTGATCCACCGGGAGGGACGAGTCGCGCGGTGACAGTGACGAACCGGGCCTCCGGGCGGCTAATGTCACACCATGGAGCGGCGAATCTTCGGCCTCGAGACCGAGTACGGCGTCACCTGTACCTACCGCGGGCAGCGTCGGCTGTCCCCCGACGAGGTTGCCCGGTACCTCTTCCGCCGCGTCGTGTCGTGGGGCCGGTCGAGCAACGTGTTCCTGCGCAACGGCGCCCGGCTCTACCTGGACGTCGGGTCGCACCCGGAGTACGCCACTCCGGAGTGCGACTCGGTCACCGACCTGGTCGCCCACGACCGGGCCGGTGAGCGGATTCTGGAGGGCCTGCTCGTCGACGCCGAGAAACGGCTGCACGACGAGGGCATCGCCGGGGAGATCTACCTGTTCAAGAACAACACCGATTCGGCCGGCAACTCGTACGGCTGTCACGAGAACTACCTGGTCTCCCGGCACGGGGAGTTCGGTCGGCTCGCCGACGTGCTCATCCCGTTCCTGGTCACCCGGCAGTTGATCTGCGGCGCGGGCAAGGTGCTGCAGACCCCGAGGGGAGCGGTCTACTGCCTGTCCCAGCGGGCGGAGCACATCTGGGAGGGGGTGTCCTCGGCGACCACCCGCAGCCGCCCGATCATCAACACCCGCGACGAGCCGCACGCCGACGCCGAGCGGTACCGCCGGCTGCACGTGATCGTCGGTGACTCCAACATGAACGAGGTCACCACGCTGCTGAAGGTGGGCAGCGCCGACATCGTGCTGCGGATGATCGAGGCGGGCGTGGTGATGCGGGACCTGACCCTGGAGAACCCGATCCGGGCCATCCGGGAGGTCTCGCACGACATCACCGGCCGGCGCAAGGTCCGGCTGGCCTCCGGCAAGGAGGTCAGCGCGCTGGAGATTCAGCAGGAGTACCTCGCCAAGGCGACCGAGTTCGTCGAGCGGCGGGGTGGCGACCAGACCGCCAAGCGGGTGGTCGAGCTGTGGGGTCGGGTGCTGCGGTCCGTGGAGACCGGCGACCTGGACCCGGTGGCCCGGGAGATCGACTGGGTGAGCAAACTGCGGCTGATCGAGCGCTACCAGCGCAAACACGACCTTCCGCTGTCGCACCCCCGGGTCGCGCAGATGGATCTGGCCTACCACGACCTGCGTCGGGGCCGGGGCCTGTACGGGCTGCTGGAGCGGCGCGGGCAGGTTGACCGGGTCGCCACCGATCCGGAGATCTTCGAGGCGAAGGAGACGCCGCCGCAGACGACCCGGGCGCGGCTGCGTGGAGAGTTCATCCGGCACGCGCAGGAGAAGCGGCGGGACTTCACCGTCGACTGGGTGCACCTGAAGCTCAACGACCAGGCGCAGCGCACGGTGCTCTGCAAGGACCCGTTCCGGGCGTACGACGAACGGGTGGAGCGGCTGATCGCCAGTATGTGAGCCGCCTCCGGCGGCCGGTGCGCGGCGCACCGGCCGCCGGAGTCCCGGTACGCTGGCGTGGCGATGAACACCTCCGAACCGGCCGACCGCGAGCGCGGCGGCACCGAGAAGCTGACCTTCGTCGAGCGCCGCCGGGAGAAGATCCGCGCCGAGATCGAACGCAACCGTCGCGGCGAGTACGTGGTGCCGACCTGGGTGCTGGTGGTCGCGTTGCTCGCCATCGTCGGAGGCTGGCTGGCGTTGATCTTCATCCTCGGCTGAGCCGGTGCCGTTCGGCTCAGCCGGCCCTGCTCCCGGTCAGCGGTACGGCATCGAGGGGAACCAACCGACCCCGAAGTACGCGGGCACCCGCAGATCCCAGTACACGACGGTGAAGACGCCCAGGGCGATCAGCAACCCGCCGGTCACCACGGCGGCCCGGGTCGGGTCGGCCATCCAGCGCAGGAAACGGCCCCGGCTGACCAGCACCAGCACCGCGAAGAGCAGCGCCACCAACACCACGTTGCCCAGCGACTGGAGGGTGAACGCCGCCGCGCCGTACAGCGGGTTGCCGGTGTCGGCCGCCCACTGGAAGAGCTTGTAGAACAGCGGGTACGGCCGTCCGACGAGGAACCCGCCGACCAACGCCCCCATGGCGACCACCCGGGCCACCGGCCTGCGGGCGAACACGTCCGGCAGCACGCCGAGCGCGGCCAGCCCCAGGTAGATCAGCGCGAGCCCGATCACGCCGAACACGACCGAGGACTGGATGATGCGTACCGGCACGCCGTCGACAGTGGCGGTGGACAACTGCGGCAGGCGATCGCCGAGCAGCACGCCGACCGCACCGTAGGTCGCCGAGACGGCGACCATGCCGAGGGTGAGCCAACCCACCGGGCGCAGCATCGCCCGCAACGCGGGCAAGCCACCGGGTGCCTCCTGCTGACCGCCGGCCTGGCCCATCGGTCCGATCGACGCCGCCATCGCGATGTTGCAGGCGGTGAACGTGCCGGCGAAGCCGGAGACGAAGGCGAACAGAAGTCCGGCCGCGGTGCCGGCGATGGCGGTGGTCTTGGCGTCGTGGCCGAGCAGGGTGTTCGCGACGTTGTCGCCGATGACCTTGTCCACCAGTTCGAACGACCAGAGCACGGCCAGCAGGATCCCGGCCAGGACGGCGAGCGCCACGACCCGCGCCCGGCGCGGCGGTGTGTGCGGTCGGATCGGCGGGTTCGCGGTCGGGGTCGGGTAGGCGGGGGATCGGGTCATGGCGGCTGCTCTCCTCCCGTGGGCGTGACGGTACGCAGGGGCCCGTCACGAGGTCGGCATCAGCATGGAACCGCTCGCCGCGGAGAGCCTTCTTCCTACGTGCGCAGTTGTTCAGGGGCCACCGGGGCGGCGCAGGTGCGCACACCAGGAGTTGATTCGGGACAGCCGGCGGGCCAGGCTGCCGGTGAGGGGAGCCGGCGACCGGCCGGCGGGGCCGGAGGTGACCGGTGGCGCACATCGATCTGGGGCTCGACGAGAAGACCTTCCCGGGGATCACCGGGCCGATGCGGTTCCGGCCGGAGACCGCCCGGCCGCTCAACGAACTGGCCGAGGTGCTGCTCCGCGCCCCGCACCCGACGCTGACTCCCGGGCAGCGGGAGCTCATCGCGGCGTACGTCTCCGGGCTCAACGGGTGCCGGTTCTGCTGCGCGTCCCACTCGGCGTTGGCCGCCGCCCAGTTGCCCACCGCCCCGGAACTGGTCGAACAGGTCCGTTGCGACCTCGACGCCGCCCCGATCGGTGACCGGCTGCGGGCCCTCCTGCGGATCGCCGCCGCGGTGCAGAAGGACGGCCGACAGGTCACCACCGCGCTCATCGACGCGGCACGGCAGGCGGGCGCCACCGATCTGGAGATCCACGACACGGTGCTCATCGCCGCGGCCTTCTGCATGTTCAACCGCTACGTCGACGGTCTCGGCACCTTCGCTCCGGACGACCCCGGGACGTACGAGTCGGCCGCGGCGCGCATCGTCCGGCACGGCTACGCGGCGGGGTGACCGGCCCGGGTGAGCCGCGCGGCGTGCCGTCCGGCGGCCGCCGCCGCCAGGAAGTAGGCGTGGTCGGCGTCGAGCCGGCGGCCCATGGTGGACAGCGTCACCGGCAGGGCGCGCAGCGCCGCGTCCAGGCCGTCGACGGCGACCCGCACCACGCGGTGCCGCCGGGCCAGGGGAACCAGCGCGGCGTCCACCTCGGCGGCCAACGTCGCCGCCAGGCCGTCCGGCACGACCAGGTCGGCCGGGGCGAGGGCGACCCGGCCGTACGCGGTGAGGCTGTGGTGCGACACCCCACGGTGCCGGGGCCGCGGGTCGGCGTCGGAGATCCGCAGCGACCCGACCGGCCGCCCACCCAGCGTGGCGACCGCGTTGACGGCCTCGCCGACCCCGACGCCGGAGAACCCCCACCGGGTGCCGGTGCCGAGGTTGCCGGGCCCCTGGGCGACGATCGTGACGTCGGCGCGCAGCACGTGCCGCGCGGCGAGCAGGCCGGTGTGCACGGTGGTGGCCTCCAGGTCACCGCCGAACGCCTGCCCCACGCTGACCGTGCCGACGAGCCGGTCGCGCAGCCCGTCGAGGGTGCGGGAGAACCAGGCCGGCAGCGCCCCACCGTCGGTCAGCACGTACGCCACCCGCGCGGCCGGCGCGTCGGCGTGGATCCCGGCGAGGATCGCCGGCAGCGCGGAGTGCAGGTCGGCGGTGACCACGGGCATGTCGTCCAGGCTGTCCACGCCGGCCAGCAGGTCGTGGTGCGGGGATGCCTCCTCGTCCACCCCCATCGTGATCGCTTGCAGCGGGGTGTAGCGGGCCTTCACCAGGTGGCCGGCATCGCGGGTGTCGGCGGCCTGCGGCGGGTCCGGCGGGAGCCGGTCGGGCAGTGCCACCACCAGGGCGTACCCGCCGGTGCCCAGCCCCATCAGCAGGGCGCCGACGTTGAGCAGCACCCGGTCGCCGGGCCGCGGGTCACCCACCAGGGCCGGGTACGCCAGTGCACGCAGGGTCACGCCGTCGGGCAGGTCGACGTCGAGTTCCACCGCGCCGGCCCACCGTCGCCGTACCGCCGCCACCGTCCCGGACCGCCATCGCACCATGCCGGCACGGTATCGGCACCGAGTCGGGGGCCACCATCGGCCCTGGCGGTCCGGTCATCGGCGGCGCAGCTCGGACTCCAGCCGCCGGATGAGCGTCTTGCGGCCCTTGCCGGCGTGCTCGCGCCGCAGTGCCGCCCTGAGCTGGCCGGCGTCCAGGTCACGAACGAGGGTGACCGCCTCGGCGACCGGTAGTTCGGACAGCCGGCCGACCGAGGTGGCGTCGCGGCGGGCCCGGCTGGCCGGTCCGGTGTTGGCGACGTACTGCCGCCCGGCCCTGGACGCCTGTCGCTTCCTGCTGTCGGTCGCCCGCCGCTGCCGTTCCGACAACTGTTCCCACGCCCGTTTTGGCAGGTAACGGCGGGTCTCGCCGTCATTGCGCGCCCGGGCGGCGCCGCTGCTGGTCTGCCACTGTTCGGCCCCCCACCGTTGCAGGGACCGCTGCCGCTCGTCCTTCGGGCCCTGGTAGCCACCGCCGCGTCGCTGGTACTCCTTGGTGAGCAGTTGCGACTTGCGGGCCGACCACTGCCCCGGCCGTCCGCCCCGGTCGGAGGACTTGATTTCCTCCTTGAGCTGTTCCCGCAGTTCGGGCCTGGTGTACTTCGCCATGCGGGAGCGATACCCGGCGCAATGTGGCGCATGCGTGCCGAGGTCGTCGCGGTCCGTGACGGGCGCTACTCGGGTGGGTCAGGTCCGGTGGGGGCCGCCCTGGGCGCGGCGCTCCTGGATCCGCCGGGCCCGCTGCCCGTCCGTCCCGGGCGTGGACCGGGTCGGGTCGAGAAAGACGTACCCGATCTGGGGGTAGCGTCCGGTGAGCCGGCGCTCGGCCTCGTCGGCGGCGGCCTCGATGTCGGCGCCGGTGGCGTCGTCGTCGAAGTCGACCTTGGCGGCGACCAGGACGTCGTCCGGGCCGAGCTGCATGGTCAGCAGGGTGTCGATCCGGTGCACCGTCGGCAGCGCGGCGAGTTCCCCTTCGATCTCCCGGTGCAGCCGTTCCGGTACCGCCCGCCCCACCAGCAACGAGATGTTGTTCCTGGCCAGGATGATCGCCACGACCAGCAGCAACAGTCCGATCAGGATGGAGGCGAGGCCGTCGTACAGTTCGTCGCCGGTGGCGTGGGACAGGCCCAGCCCGGCGCCGGCGATCACCAGGCCGACCAGCGCCGCGCTGTCCTCCAGGAAGACGGCCTTCACGGTGGTGTCGGCGGTCAGCCGCAGGAACCGACGGGGGGTGGTCCGCCAGCGGCGGGATCCGGCGCGGATCTGGCGTACCGCCCGGGCCAGCGAGACCGCCTCGATGGCGAAGGAGACCGCCAGCACGACGTACGCGACCCCGTACTCGCCGCCGTGTTCGTGCACCAGGATGGTCGTCACGCCGTGGGTGACGGCGAACCCCGCCCCGGCGACGAAGGTGAACAACGCGGCGAGGAACGCCCAGACGTAACTCTCCTTGCCGTACCCGAAGGGGTGCCGTACGTCGGCGGGGTGCGCGCTGCGGCGCAGCGCCACGTAGAGCAGCACCTCGGTGGTGGTGTCGGCGACCGAGTGGGCGGCTTCGGAGAGCATCGCCGCCGAGCCGGAGAGCAGCCCGGCGGCCAGCTTCGCGACCGCGATGGCGAGGTTCGCCACCCCCGCCACCACCACCGTGCCGACGCTCTCGGTCGTGCTGTCGGATGCCGTCATGCGCCTCACCCTAGAGGGCCTGCCGGCCCGGGTTCGGCGGCCGTCCGGCGACGGTACGTGGTGGCCGTACCCGACGCGCCCGTACGGGCCCGGTTCCCGGCTGCCCGTCGGGCCGGGCCCACCGCCAAGCGACCGGGCCACCGATCAGGCCAGGTGCCGGTCGAGGAACCGGGTGATCGCCGACCGGCTGACCTGTGTGGCGAACCCACCGTAGAGGCCGTCGAAGGAGTGCTCGGTGGCCGGCAGCATGACCAGCTCGTTCGGGACCCCCACGGCGGTGAGCCGGTCGGCCAGGTCGGTGGCCTGGGCTGCGGGCACCACGCTGTCGCGCCCGCCCTGCAGGATCAGGGTGGGCGGCAGGCCGGGCCGCACATAGGTGACGGGCGAGTTGCGGCGGTAGCGCTCGGGCACGGTGGCCGGGGTGCCGCCCAGGTACGTCTCGACCATGCGGCGGGCGTCGGTGCTGCCCGTGTCGCGGTGGGTGGTGATGAGGTCGGTGGGGCCGTAGAACTCCACGACCGCGCGGACGGAGGTGTCGCCGGTGGGGCAGGTCGCCGGCACCCGGGTGTCACCGGCGGTGTAGGCGACGAGCATGGCGAGGTTGGCACCGGCGGAGTTGCCGCCGAGCACGATGCGGTGCGGGTCGATGCCGTGGCGGGTGGCGTTGGCGCGTACCCAGCCCACCGCGCACTTGACATCCCCGGGTGCCTTGTCCCATGCGGGTCTGGTGGGCGTGGCGAGCCGGTAGTCGACGGCGAAGACGGTCACGCCTCGGCTGGTGAGCCACTGGAAGTACGCCGGCATCTGCGCCCGGTCACCGCTGACCCAACCACCGCCGAACACGTAGATCATGGCGGTACGCGAGCCGCCCGCCGGTCGTCCGGTCGGCTGCCACACGTCGGCCTTGAGTTCGACGCCGTCCACCGTCGCGTAGGTCTCCGTCGTCGCCGGTGCAGAGGCGCCGCCGCTGGGGCCGCTGAAGTACGCGGTCAGGGAGAGCGGGACATTGTGCGCGGCGGCGCTGTGCCACAGCTGCCAGGAGGGCACCGCGACACCGAGCATCAGCAGGACCGTGAGGATCCCGGCCACGCCCGCCCACCGCCGACGACCGACCCGCCGGGCCCACCATGCGAGCAACCCGCCGGTCAGTGCGGGTACGAGCAGGTACAGATTGAACGAGTAGGCGCTGATGGCCAGGCCGAGCAGCACCGGACCGGGTGCCGCCGGCAGCACCAGACCGAGCAGTGCCGCGGCGGCGACAACGATCCAGACGGCGGCGGCCACGCCGAACGGCCAACGGCGACGGGCTCGGGTCGACTGCATGGTGATGTCCATGGTCATCAGCGTGATCATCGCCGCAGGCCGGACCAAGGGCCGATCTCGTACGGTTCGATAAGCTCCCCGTTAACGATCACGGGGGGACTGTCGGCAATGGAACTACGCGACATCGAGATCTTCCTGACGCTCGCCGAGGAGCTGCACTTCGGCCGTACGGCCCAACGGCTCCACGTGTCGCCGGCACGGGTCAGCCAGGCGATCGCGCTGCAGGAGCGGCGGATCGGTGCGGCGTTGTTCGACCGGAGCAGCCGCCGGGTGACCCTGACCCCCATCGGGATCCAACTGCGCGACAGCCTCGCGCATGGCTACCACAGCATCCAGCACGGGCTGGAGACGGCGCGGACCGCCGCACGTGGCGTCGCCGGCACCATCACCGTCGGTACCATGGGCGCTCTCGCCCACGAGATCGCCGACGTGACCACCCGGTTCCGTGCCCTGAACCCGCAGTGCGAGGTGCAGTTCCGGGAGGTCCGTGTCAGTGACCCGTTCGGCCCGCTGCGCTCCGGCGAGGTCGATGTGGCCGTGCTCTGGCTGCCGGTCCGCGAACCCGACCTCACGGTCGGTCCGGTCGTCCGAACGTCGCCGGTCTACCTGATGATGTCCACCGATCATCCGCTGGCACGGCGGGACGAGGTCTGCCTCGAAGACCTCGCCGAGTGTGTGGTGCCGCAGTCGGCACGTCCGGTGCCGGCCTACTGGGAAGCGGCGCTCAGCCCGTTCCACACCCCCTCGGGGCGCCCGATTCCCCGGGGGCCGGAGGTCGCCACCTGGCAGGAGGTGCTCGCCGCGGTCGCCGCCGGAAGCACCGTCGTACCGATCCAGGCCGAGGCGAGCCGTTACTACGCGTGGCCCGGCATCACCTACGTCCCCATCCGTGATGCGGAACCGAGCCAGTGGACGCTGATCTGGCGTACCGCTGGAGAAACCGCCCTCATCCGCGCGCTCGCCGAGGTCGTCGCCACCTGCTGACCGCGGCCGGTCGCACTCGGCCGGTCCGCCCGCGTCACCCGGCCCGGATCGCCCCGACGGGTATGCAGTTGTCCGCCCGGACCTCACACAGCGTCGCACCGGTCAGGTCGGCATTCTCCGAGACGAGCTGCCAGGCCCACGTGTAGTAGACCGTGTTCGCCTCCAGGACGTCGACGCCCTGGACACCGTCGCCACCGAAGCGCATCTGGTCCTCGGTGAGGTAGGGCCTTCTCTTGTCCAGCGTCGTCCCGACGTACTGGCTCAGGTCGTCACGCCGGCTCGGGTAGTCGATGCCCAGATACTGCACGGGCGCCTGGATCCTGCGGTCCGGTGGATCCGCCTCCACCCGCAGCAGCAGCGCGAGCGCCGTCGTGCCGGCTGGCGGCGGATCGTAGGGCAGGGACACCGTGGTCATGGCGTCGAGGACCTGCACCTTGTAGGTGTACCTGTTGCTGAGCTTCAACGCGGGCCCCCGTGGCGCGGGAAGCGTGGGCAGCTCCGGCCCGTCAGCGGTGTTCTTGCCCGGCGCCGGGGTCTGCGACGCGCCGGCCGGTGCGGTGGCGGCGCCACCGTCGCTGCCGCACCCGGCGAGCGCCACCGCGCTCAGCAGGGTGAGAAGCCGAATACCGAAGCCGTGTCGGCGCATCGTGCCCCCGGGAACGCGCTCGTGATCATCCTGGCGGGCGCCGACTGTACCAAACTGCTCATCGAGGCGGTCGGATGGCTGGCCTGCGGCGGTGGCGGTGCGGGACCGCGCCGCCGGCGTGCCCGCGCGGGTGCACGGGTCTGCCGCGCGGGCTGCTAGCGTTCACCCGTGTCGCGGAACCGTACCGAACGCCTGGTCAACCTCGTGATCTGTCTGCTGTCCACGCGACGGTTCCTGACCGCCGCCCAGATCGCCGCGACCGTGCCCGGTTACGAGCACGATCCGGGCGACCCGAAGGAGCACGAGGCCTTCCAGCGCAAGTTCGAACGGGACAAGGCCGAGCTGCGTGAGCTGGGCGTACCGCTGGAAACCGGAACGGCCAGCGTCTTCGACGCCGAGCCCGGCTACCGGATCGCCCACCGCGAGTACGCGCTGCCGGACATCCCCCTCGAACCGGACGAGGCCGCCGCGGTGGGCATCGCCGCGCGGCTCTGGCAGCACGCCGGGCTGGCCGCCGCCGCCTCCTCCGGTCTGGCGAAGCTGCGCGCCGCCGGTGTGGACGTCGACCCGCAGGCCACCCTGGGGCTGGAGCCGATGATGACCGTCGACCCGGCGTTCGCGCCGCTGACCGCCGCCGCCCGGGACCGGCGCGAGGTCGGCTTCGACTACCGGGTGCCGGACCGGGACGCGCCGAGCCGGCGTCGACTGCAACCGTGGGGTGTGGTCTGCTGGCGGGGCCGCTGGTACGTGGTCGGCCACGACCTGGACCGCGGCGCCACCCGCTGCTTCCGGCTTTCCCGCGTGGTGGGTCCGGTCCGGGTGATCGGGCAACCGGGTGGCTTCGAACCGCCCGCCGGTGTGGATCTGATCAGCCACGTCGCCCGCTGGTCGGGGCCGGTGGAGCGGACCGGCCGGGCCACCGTGCTGGCCGCCCCGGGCCGGGCCGCCGGCCTGCGCCGTTGGGCGGTGCGGACCGAGCCGGCTTCCGACGGGGACCTGTTGACCCTGCCGTACGCCGACCCCGACTACCTCGCCCGGCAGCTCGTCGGGTACGGCCCGGACGTGCGGGTGCTGGACCCGCCGGAGCTGCGGGACGCGGTCATCCAACGGCTCAAGGAGATCGCCGCCCGACACGAGGAGCTGGTTGTCGCCGGAGGTGCCCGGTGACCCGCCCGGCCGCCCGGGGCGGTCCCCGCACCTCCGCCGACCGGCTGGCCCGGCTGCTCAACCTGGTGCCCTACCTGCTGGCCCGCCCCGGCATCGAGATCGCCGAGGCGGCGCGGGACCTGGGCGTCACCGAGCGGCAGCTCCGGGAGGACCTGGAGCTGCTCTGGGTCTGCGGACTGCCTGGGTACGGCCCCGGCGACCTGATCGACATGGCCTTCGACGGCGACCGGGTGACCATCACCTACGACGCCGGTATCGACCGGCCGCTGCGGCTCACCCCGGACGAGGCGCTCGCCCTGGTGGTGGCGTTGCGGATGCTCGCCGAAACGCCGGGGGTGACCAACCGGGAGGCCGTCGAGCGGGCGCTCGCCAAGATAGAGAGCGCGGCCGGGGACCTGGTCGGCGCCCCGGTGGCGGTGCGGCTGCCCGGCGACACCGAGCGGGTACGCGAGCTCAGCGCCGCTGTCGAACGGGGTCGGGCGTTGCGGATCACCTACTACACGGCGGCCCGCGACGAGACCACCGAGCGGATCATCGACCCGCTGCGGATGCTCATGGTCGGCGGCCGGGCGTACGTGGAGGCGTGGTGCCGGCGGGTGGAGGGGGTGCGGTTGTTCCGGGCCGACCGGATCGACGCGGTCACCGAACTCGACGAGCCCGCCATGGTTCCGCCGCAGGCCCGCCGGCACGACCTCAGCGACGGTGTCTTCCGCCCCTCGCCGGACCTGCCGCTGATCACCCTGCGGATCGGTCGGGGGGAGCGGTGGATCACCGAGTACTACCCCTGCGAGCGGGTGGAGGCCGACGGCGACCGGTGGCTGGTGTCGCTGCGGGTGACCGACCTGGGCTGGGCCCGCCGGTTCGTGCTCGGGCTGGGGTCGGAGGTCACCGTGGTCGCCCCGGCCGAGCTGGCCGAGCAGGTCCGCGCCCAGGCCGCCGCCGCGCTGGAGGCGTACGCGGCACCGGTCGGCGCGGCGCCGTCGGTCGACCCGGCGGGGGAGAGCGGCCCCCGGTAGGCTGACCCGCGTGGTGAAGTGGATCGTGCTCGCGGTGGTGCTGTTCGCGCTCGTCGTGCTGGCCCTGGCGGTCCGGCCGGTGGTGGCGCGGCTGCCCCGGCTGCGCCGGGCGGTGCTGGCCCTGCAACGGCGCCAGACCGAGGCGGAGGCGTTGCGCGAGACGGCCGAGGCGCTCCAGGAACGGGCCGAGGCGCTGCAACGGCGGGCCGAGGTGACCCAGGAACGGGTCGCGTTGATCAGGGCCAAGCGCGGGAAGTGATCGACTCCGGTCGGTGAAGCGCGCGGGCTGCGCGTTCCTGCGCCGTTGCCCGTACGGACTATCGTGGGCGGGTGGTTGACGGGGCACTTCCCGGTGGTCAAGACTTCACCGGCCGGCTTCGTCAGCAGTGGCCCCGGCGGGTGGCAACGGCCCGTGACGCACGTACGATGGACTGCGACCCACCCTCGACACAGAGCGACTGGAGCTTCCCATGGGTGCCCTCAAGCCGTGGCACATCGCCGTACTCGTGGTTGTGCTGATCCTGCTCTTCGGCGCGAAGCGGCTCCCCGACGCGGCCCGCTCGCTGGGCCGCTCGCTGCGGATCATCAAGGCGGAGACCAAGAGCCTGCACGACGACGACCGTGACCTGGCCGAGAAGGCCGACGCGCAGGCCGGCTACCAGCCGCTGGCGCCGCAGACCCCGCAGCAGCAGTACGTGCAGCAGCCCTACGCGCAGCCGCAGCAGCAGTACGCGCCGCAGGCCCCGCAGCAGCCGCTCGCCCCGCCGGTCGACCCGGTGCAGCGCGTCCGCGACAACTGACCGAAAGGGCCCGAGCACCGTGGCCTTCGCGCTCCGTAAGCGCGGCCCGAGCAAGTTCGAACGGGCCGCCGACGGGTCCATGACGCTCATGGAGCACTTCCGTGAGCTGCGTACCCGCCTGTTCCGTGCCTCGCTGGCCATCGTTGTCGGTTTCGGCTTCGGCTTTTGGCTGTCCAACCCGGTGCTGCACCTGCTGCAGGAGCCCTACTGCGGCCTGGAGAAGGCGAGACTGGCAACCGGCCAGTGCAACTTCGTGCAGCTGGGCGCGGCGGACCTGCTCCTGCTGCAGATGAAGGTGGCGCTCTGGGTCGGCCTGATCGTGGCCGCCCCGGTCTGGCTCTACCAGCTGTGGGCGTTCATCGCTCCCGGCCTGCACCGGCACGAGCGGCGGTACGCGTACATCTTCACGGCGCTGGCCGCGCCGCTGTTCGCCGCAGGCGCGGTGCTGGCCTACTTCGTCACCGCCAAAGGGCTGGAGTTCCTGCTCAATATCTCGGCGGGTGGCGACATCACCACCACACTGGAGATCACCCGGTACATCTCCTTCGTCACCAACCTGATCCTGCTGTTCGGGGTGGCGTTCGAGTTCCCGCTGGTCGTGCTGATGCTCAACTTCGTCGGGCTGGTCAGCGCCCGGAAGTTGCTGAGCTGGTGGCGGGTGGCGGTCTTCGTGTTCTTCGCCTTCTCGGCGGTGGTCACCCCGACCCCGGACCCGTTCGGCATGACCGCACTGGCGATCTGCCTGTCCGCGCTCTACTTCGGCGCGGTCGGGGTCGCCTTCCTCAACGACAGGCGGCGGGGGCGGGGCAAGGAGATCTACGCCGGTCTCGCCGACGACGAGGTCTCGCCTTTGCAGTTGGACGACGAGCCGGTGACGGCCACCCCGGAGCTGGAGATTCCGGCGCCGGTGGCCACGCCGGAGCCGGTCGCGAAGCCCGCGCCGATCGACCGCCGCTTCGACGACATGACCTGACGGCCGGCGGCCGGCCACCCGAGCCTGACCGGTTAGCCCTGGCCGGTCGGGGTGGGGTGGGGT